>JAEUNN010000256.1 GCA_016791085.1 Rhodocyclaceae bacterium
CATCAAAAATAACGGGCCTTCCAGCTGCTGGGCATTTAGGGCCTCGCCCGCACGCAGCCGGGCGCTATATGCATCGAGCACCCGCTGCGAAATTTTGACGTCCTCGGCGTAATTGACCTTTACCTGCCCGAGGCGCCCTTCGAGTACGCGAATTTCAACGATTTGCTCAGAAATGGTCTGCTGCGGGATATAGGCCTGTGCCGCGAACAACCCGGCGTCGCGCAGGTATTCCTGGACCTGGCGCGCCGCCGCGCGCAGATCGGATAAGTTTTTGTCCGGTCCGACATACGGCTTTAATCGTTCGAGTATGGGTTCTGCCGGTAGCGTACTGAGGCCGCTAATTTGATAACCGCGCACTTCCATGCTCCCTTGCGCGGAAGAAACCGCCGTTGGTGCGGTTTCGGGCTTCTGCGGCAGGGACGGCGCGGCACCGGGCGCTGGCGTGCGCTGGCCGGGCTCGCGCACGTCGCGCAGCAAGCTGCCGGCATCGGGTGCGGGCTGGGTAACCTGCGCCAACGCGCCGGTAGAAATGCAAAACAGAACGGCGGCGCACAGGCCGGCAACGCCTGCGGACTCTTTCGGTCCCATGGCATATCCCCTTTTATTAGTAATATCGGACAGTCAGAATTTTGCGCTGCAATAGCGACTGTGCCGAAGACGTGACATAGTACTCTAAATAATTCGGAACGGCCGGCTCACCCGGGTTTTGTCGGATTATTGCGGTTTGCGTCAAGACTATCGTCAAGCTTGTAAGCGCTCGTTGTCGGCCGCAGGCCGGCGCGCTAAGTGGGTGCGGAGCGCACGGTATTCGATCTGGTATTTGCGTTTCGCTCGCGGCACCACAGCCCGGATTGCCCGTTCTCCGCGGCACCGCGGCCTCGCGTACGCTTCCGCGAGCTTGCAGGACATGGTGTAATAGCATGGGATGGGAGCGCCCGCGCGCCTGCGGCCAGCTGTATGGTCTCGATGCCGCCGCCGGGAACGTTGACGGCTTCGGGAAAATTTGGCGATTTCATGGCCGACGATACGAACGACGACACCGTGCACTACTCGGGACAGGGCGCGCCGGAGGCGGCTCCTGTGGGTGGAGCGGCTGCGGACGCTGCAAACGGTACGGCGGCATACGATCCGCGCACGCTGCGCAAGGGCACGCGGGTAGGTAATTACCAGATTACGGGAGTGATCGGAAAAGGCGGCTTCGGTATCGTATATCTCGCCCGCCACGTCACGTTGCAACGCGAGATCGCGCTGAAGGAGTACATGCCGCGCGACCTCGCGATGCGCATGCCGGATGGAACGATTTCTGCGGCCGCTTCCGTTGCGGCCGAGGACGAAGCGGGTTTTCAGCTGGGTCTCAAAAGTTTCATCAATGAGGCGCGCCTGCTGGCGGGTTTCGACCATCCGTCCCTGGCCGGGGTGTTGGACTATTGGGAAGCCAATGGCACGGCCTACATGGTCATGCCGTATTACAAAGGGCGCAGCCTGCGTGTGTATCTCGAGCACATGAAGGACGAAGGTCGGTTCCCGCCGACGGAACAGTGGCTGCGCAGTGTCCTCGATCCTATCCTCGACGCGCTCGCAACCCTGCACGCCAAGGGCTGTTTCCATCGCGACGTTTCGCCGGAGAACATACAGTTGCTGGACGACGGCGACCGGCCCGTATTGCTCGATTTCGGCGCGGCGCGCATGGCCATAGGCGGTGCCCGCCAACACATGACGGCTTTCCTGAATCCGCGCTACGCGCCGGTGGAACAGTATTACGAGGGTCAGGACGATCCGACCATGCTGCAAGGCCCGTGGACGGATCTGTATGCGCTGGGCGGCGTGGTCTTTTACGCCCTGCGCGGCGAAAAGCCGCAGCCCTCGCAGTCGCGCCTCGTCATGGACCGTTTCAATGGCCTCGCCGCCGGCCTTCCTGCCGGCGCTTACTCGGAGCGTTTTTTGTCGGCTTTCGACAAGTGCCTCCAGGTAAAGCCCAAGGATCGGCCGCAGTCGGTCGCCGAATTGCGCGAACTTTTGGGGAAGCCGGGTGCGCCCGGCGTGCAACAGTCCGGCCACCCGCCGGCGCATGCTGCGCAGCCGCGCACGGCTGAACCTGTGCTTGAGGCAATACCGGCTCCTGCAATGGCTGCGCCAAGCGTGGCCCCCGAGCCTGCCTACGGCGGCGCACTCGGGCTGGAAAGCCGGCGCGAAACTTCCAATATCGGCCGTACACTGCTGATCGGCGGTGGCGCGGCAGTAGCGCTGGCACTTGGCTTGGTTGGCTATCTGGTGTTCAGTCCCGGCGCTGCGGTCAAACCCACGCCTGCCGTTGCGCCAGCGCCGGCCACGCCATCGGCCCCGGAATTACCCGCTGCGCCCGGCACGCCGGCACCGGAAAAGGTCGCGACTGCCACGCCGGAGGTGGTAGCGCCGCCTGCGTCCGTACCGCCGTCCCCGGCCTTGCCGTTTGCGGCTGTCCAGAGCGGCGCATCGAGCGACATTCCCGTTGACCTCAAGGTCGCGCGTCCCACCCTTAGAAAGGGTGCGGATACGATCGAGTTTACGCTCACGTCGCCTCAGAGTGGTTTTCTTTACGTCTATTTGCGCGACGAAGAGGGTGAAGTCATGCGCGTGTTCCCGAACGAGTTCGATAGCTTGAACGAACTTAAACCCGGTACGCCGCTGACATTGCCGTCGCCGGATTGGGAGCTCAAAGCCCCGGCGGCCGCCGGCACCATGGACCTGCTCGCAGTGGTCAGCGCAAGCAAGCGCGCGAACCCGCCGGGCGCGCGGCGCAAGAATGGTCAGGGTGCGTTTCTGGGTTTTGGCAGGCTGGAAAATCCTTCAGCTACCGAGTTGCTCGGAAACCTGAGCTGTGCCGCCGGAACATCCTGCCCTGGCAAATACGGCGCAGCCGTGGTCAAGTTGCAAGTCGAATAGTGCCGCAGGCTGGGTAGGCCGGCACGCGTACGCCCCGGTTCAGGCCGCGCAAACGCTGCCGCCCGCGGCATTGATGTCGCTATCCGGGCTGGCGGGACGGCAGGTGCCGGGCAGCGCGCAATCTTGCATGGCTTGCAGCAGCACGTCCACGGCGGCGCTGCGTGGAAAACTCGTGCGCCATACCAGTGCGATGCGGCGCGTGGGTTGCGCGGGCGCAAACGGCAAAACGCGGACCAGAGGGTTGGTCTGCGCCAAGGGGTCGGCACAGGATGAAGGCAGCACGGTAATGCCCATGCCGCTCGCGACCATATGCCTGATCGTTTCCAGCGACGACCCTTCCAGCGTGCGCGACAGGCCGTTAGGGCGCGGGTCGCGCAGACGCGGGCAAACTTCCAGCACCTGATCGCGAAAACAATTTCCAGCGCCCAGCAACAGCAGCGGCTCTTCGGCCAGCTCGGCGGCGCCGACCTCCATGCGCTCGGCCCAGGCGTGCTCGGCCGGCACCACCACACGCAGGGGCTCGTCATACACGCCGCGCGCGACCAGGCCGATTTCCGCAAAGGGCAGCGCGATCACGATCATGTCCAGCACGCCGGCCTTGAGTGATTCGACCAGGCGGGCCGTGTAGTTTTCTTCGATCATGAGCGGCATGGCGGGCGCGCGCGCGTGTACCAGCGGTATCAGGGACGGCAGCAGATAGGGGCCGACCGTGTAGATCGCGCCCAGGCGCAATGGCCCCGCCAGGGCGTCGCGGCCGCTTTGGGCAATTTCTTTTACCCGCGCCGCCTCGGCCAGCACGCACCGCGCCTGTTCCACGACCAGGCTGCCGACCGGGGTGATACGTACATCGGCGGGGCTGCGTTCGAACAGTATCACCCCGAGTTCGTCCTCGAGCTTCTTGACGGCTGCGGACAGTGTGGGCTGGGCGACATTGCAGCGTTCGGCCGCGCGGCCGAAATGGCGCACCTCGGCCAGTACGGCGATATAGCGCAATTCAGTGAGCGTCATGGGGCCGGGTTTCGTGGTCTGGATGGGGCCGCGCTGGCGGCGGCCGGTTCAGTGCATCCGGTGCAGCGGCGCGCGGGCCGGAACGGTACACCCGGGTGTCAGGCCGGCCCAGGCATAGGTAGCGCGGGCACGGCTTCAAGTCGCCCAATCCGCCACATAAGGATTGGTGCGGCGCTCTTCGCCGAAGGTCGACATGGGGCCATGCCCGGGAATGAAGCGTACATCATCGCCCAATGGGAACAGGCGCTGGCGTATCGAGCGCAACAGGTCGCGGTGGTTGCCGCGCGGAAAATCGGTGCGACCTATCGATCCGGCAAACAGCACGTCACCAACCTGGGCCAGCCGCGTTTCGGGATCGTAGAACACCACGTGGCCCGGCGTGTGGCCGGGGCAATGCAGCACTTGCAGCGTCACCTCGCCTACCGTGACGCTATCGCCCTGCTCCAGCCAACGGTCCGGTGTGAACGGCCGGGCATTGCCAAAGCCGAACATGCGCGACTGCTGCGCCATGCCATCGATCCAGAACGCGTCGTCGCGGTGCGGGCCTTCGACAGGCACGCCTAGACGCTGCGCCAGTTCGGCGGTGGCTCCGGCGTGGTCCAGGTGGCCGTGCGTGACGAGAATTTTTTCGACTGCGAAATCATGTTTGGCGACCAGGGCCAACACTTCGTCGAGGTTGCCGCCGGGATCGATGATCGCCCCGCGGCGGACGGCATCGCACCAGAACAATGTGCAATTCTGCTGGAAAGGGGTTACGGGGATGATGGCGTAGTGCAGCATGCTGGGCTCCGGTTTCGATACGGCGATTCTAGTCACAACCGGCTCGAATCATCATAAAAAGTGCGCGCGCGGCTACGGTCGTCGGGCAGTTTCGGCTCGGGTCGCGCGATGAAAGCAAGTTGCCGTCGCGCCGGTCTTATCTGGCGTATGGAGCAGCCTGGAGCAGCATCATGAATTTTTCCCGCCTGAGCGGGCGCGCCGTGCTGGTGCTCGCCGCAACTTGTACCGGCACGGCTTGGGCCGGCGCGGAATGCAGCGTCGCGAGCGGCCGTGAGCGCATGTTGCTGGTCGAGCTATATACCTCGGAGGGCTGCAACAGTTGTCCGCCTGCCGACCGCTGGCTGTCCGGCCTGCACGCCGAGGCGCGCAGCGGGCAGCTTCTGCCCCTGGCATTTCATGTCGATTACTGGGACTACCTGGGTTGGCGCGACCCCTATGCGCAGGCCCGGTTTTCTGTGCGCCAGCGCGCCAGTGCCGCACGCGCAGGCACGCGCAACATTTACACGCCGCAAGTCATCGCCGATGGGCGCAGTTTCGACGTCTGGCGCCGTCCGGGCAGCGTGCGGGATGCAATGCGGCGCGCTGTGGAGCGGGCACCGGGTGCATCGCTGCAGTTGTCGGTCAAAGCGAACGCCGGGGGCGCGGAACTGGTTTATTCCGTCGAATTCGCGCCCGGCATTCTGTCCGGCGAAATCTTTTTGGCGCGTTGGGAGAGCGGCCTCACGAGCAGCGTAAGCGGCGGCGAAAATCGCGGCGTATTGTTGCGTCACGACTACGTGGTGCGCGACTGGATCGGCCCATTGGCAGGGCGAAGCGGCAAGCACACGTTGAGGGGCGTGCCGGGCGCCAACGAGGGCTGGGCGCTGCTGGTGTATTCGCCAGGCGGTGCGGAATTGCTGCAGGCGGTCAATCTTGCCGGCGCCGCATGCGCGATGACAGGCGGTGCAGCTTAGGGCGTGGAGTCGGCGGAAAGCCACTTCCGGATGTGGGCGGTCGTCTGGTCGGGCCTGCAGCACGCTTGACCGCCGGCTATCGTGGCCGGCGACATTGAAGTTCATTGCTGCCCGGCGCTGCGTCGGGCGAGGTTTGCGCGGCTTTTGAGCCGGCCTCTTGTCTCACCGGCGGCGCCATCACGGCTACAGTAGATCGTATGCCAGGCGCAGGATGAGGGCCGTGACGACCAGCAGAAACACCTTGCGTATGAAGCGCGTACCGCGCGTCAGGGCGAAATGCGTGCCTACCCATGCGCCGCACAGATTGCACGCCGCCATGGCCAAGCCCAATGCGAGCATGGCTTGGCCGTGTCCCAGGAAGTACGCCAGTGCGCCTACGTTGGTGGCAAGATTGACTACTTTCGCGGCGGCCGATGCGTGCAGCAAATCCCACCCGAAAAAACGCACGAACCCGAATATCAGAAAACTTCCGGTTCCCGGACCCAGAAAGCCGTCGTAAAACCCTATGCCCGTGCCGAACACGGTGGCCAGCGCATGGTCTTTGCGGCCATGCTGTTGCGGCTTCGGCGCTGTTCCAAAGTCCTTGCGCAGGAATATGTAAAGCGCGACGGCGATCAGCAATATCAAAACCAGCGGCTTGAGCAGGTTTGGCGGAATGATCGATACGGTCAAGGCGCCGAAATAGGCGGCAATCGAGGCGCAGCAAGCCGCCGGTAACAGCATGGTCCAGGTCAAACGGATTTTTCGCAGATAGCGCCATGCCGCCAGCGAGGTCCCGACGATACTGGCCATTTTGTTGGTCCCGAACAAGGTGGCCGGAGCGACCGTCGGAAATGCCGCGAGCAGCAGGGGAACCTGTATCAGTCCGCCTCCACCGACTATCGAATCGACCAGGCCCGCGAGAAATGCGCCGACCAATAATAAGGACCATTCCATTCGGCTTTATCGCTCATCCATGGACTGCGTGGGCGGGATTTTCCCGCTGTCCCTGGCAACGGAGGTCTGCGTTCCATCGCACACCCGGCATGGTTTGCAAGTGTGTTTCACGTGAAACATCCGCGCGGGCTCGGAACCCGGCCTGCAACAAACTACCCCGCCAGTCGCTTCCCACCTCCCGCCCCGCAACGCTCGAAGCACGGAAATAGGGCCTGAAACACGCGCGTAATCGCCCCTCGCAATTCGCCCCGGTAATGCAATATGCCAAGCAAGCGACAATCAAGCCACTCGAACAAGGCCCGAATTCCGATCCAACCGACGCGCGTCCTGCCATGCTGTTCAGCCACCTGTCCGCCGTCCAAACGCTTGATGAAACCGTCAAGCCTGGTCTGACGTTCCACGCCACGCACTGTCCTTGCCCGTTTGGCCAAGGCCGCCATGCTAGCGCAAACGCCATCCATGCTTCGCAGTGCAACATCTGCTCAGGGCCGCACGCCTGTTCCCGCCCTACCCGGCTGCCATTGACGACGCGTCACGCCCGACCGTGAACTCCGAACCTGTCACCGACCAAGCTGGAATCCCTGGACTGGATTACGCACGCCTGTTCTACGCCGCAGGCCCGATCATGGCAATCACCGCCGCCGCGACCGGCTGCATCATCGACGTGAACGGCGCCTGGTGCGAATCTACCGGCATTTCGCGCAGCACGGCGCTGGGCAAAACTTTTCTGGACCTGGGCCTATGGGCCGATCCCGCCCAGGCCTCGGATTGCGCTGCCACCCTGGACCGCAATAGCAGTCTACGCGCCTTCGCCGCCGCCCTGCTATTTCGCGCCCAAGCGCGGCAATGTCTGCTGTCCGCGCGCCGCGTGGCAATGCCGGGCCATAGCTGCATTCTTTGGGAAATTCACGACCTCGCGCGGCCTGCACCGCAACACCCTGGCACTAGCGAAAGCGATCGCCGCCTGGCTGCGCTGATCGAAGCCACCTCCGACGCCATATTCATCAAGGACACCGAGGGCATATACCGCCTCGCCAACCAGTCCACGGCGCGTTTTTTGGGCAGGCCGCTGGAACAGGTGATAGGCGCGGACGACACGCAATTGTTCGCCGAGGCGGATGCGCGCGCGGTCATGGCTACCGACCGGCGCGTCATGCAGGAAAGGCGCGTGCAATCGCTGGAAGAGGTGGTCATGACCGCCGACGGCACCAGCCGTACCTTTCATTCAACCAAGGGCCCCATGTTCGACGACAGCGGCAAGCTGGTGGGAATATTCGGCATAGCGCGCGACATTACCGAACGCCGCCGCGATGAAGCCGTACTGCGTGAGCGCGAGGCCCAGTTGCGCATCGTCAGTGACAATCTTCCGGGCGGTGTAATTTACGAACTGGATACCGGCCCCGACGGAACGCAGCGCCGCTTCACCTACCTGAGTTCCGGCGTCCAGAGTGTGCAGGGAATATCCGTGGCGGAGGGGCTTGCCGACGCGTCCAGACTGCTCGATCAGATGCTCGAAGAAGACCGCCCCGCCTTCGTCGCCGCACGGCGTACGTCCATCGACCAACTTACCCCTTTCGATGCCGAGTTCCGCATTCGGCGAACCGATGGATCCCTGCGCTGGGTCACGGTACGCGCGGCCCCGCGGCGCAACACCTGCGGGAATCTGGTCTGGGACGGCATATTGCTGGACATCACCGAAACCAAGCGCGCGCAGGAAGCTTTTTTGCGCGCCCAGCAGAACTACCAAATGTTGTTCCGCGAAATGCTGAACGGCTTTGCCCTGCACGAAATTATCTGCGACGCGTCGGGCAAGCCGATCGACTATCGCTTCATAGACGTCAATCCGGCCTTTGAGCGCATGACCGGCCTCAACGCTCGCGACTGCATAGGCCGGCGCGTACTCGAGGTTTTGCCCGGCACCGAAAAATACTGGATAGACACCTTCGGCAAAGTCGCACTATCCGGCGAACCCATCATGTACGAGAACTATTCGGCCGAAATTGGCAAGCACTTCGAG
>JAEUNN010000520.1 GCA_016791085.1 Rhodocyclaceae bacterium
GCCGCTGGCCGAAGCCGCACATGTGAGCGCCCACATCCGCCCGGCGCAAATTCCCTATCCGGTGCCGCTGCGCGAACTGTCGGAACACGCCACCGGCTCCAACCGTGCGCGCAACATGGTGGTGATCGGCTATATCGCCGGCCTGTTCGGCATCGAGCGCGAGCCGTTCTACAAGATTATCGACACCAAGTTCAGAAAAAAACCCGGTGTGGCCGAACAGAACCACAAGGCCTTCGATGCCGGCCATGCCGAAGGCCGGGCCACCTTCCGCCTCGACGACGTGGCGTTCGGTCCGCCCGGACCAAAAATCGAAGCCGTCATGATGAACGGCAATGCCGCCGTGGTGAAAGGCTGCCTGGATGCCGGCATAGACAATTTTTTCGGCTATCCCATCACCCCGGCCACCACCATCATGGAGCGGCTGGCCGTGGAAATGCCCAGGCGCGGCAAGCGCCTGCTGCAAACCGAGGACGAAATCGCGGCCATCGCGGCCGCCATCGGCGCCGGTTACACGGGCGCCCGCGCCGCCACCGCCACATCCGGTCCGGGACTTGCGCTCATGTCGGAAATGCTCGGCCTGGGTGTGATGGCGGAAGTGCCCTGCGTGGTATTCGTGTCGCAGCGCGGCGGCCCCGCCACCGGCATTCCGACCAAAACCGAACAGGCCGACTTGAACATTGCGGTGTATGGCGGCCACGGCGATGCGCCGCGCATCGTGCTCGCGCCGACCAATGTCGAAGGCTGTTATCGCAGCGCCGGCACGGCTTTCGAACTGGCCGAACGCTTTCAGACGCCGGTCATCGTGCTGCTCGACCTGTACCTGTCGAACCGCTACGAAACCGTCGTGATCCCGCCCGTATCGCCGTTCCAGGCCGACAGCGACAAGCCGCTCGCGCCTGCCGACCTGGATCGCGGCTACAAGCGCTACGCCTTGACCAGCGACCTGGTGAGCCCGCGCACGGTGCCCGGCATGGCGGGCGGCATGCACGTCGTGACCGGGCTGGAACACAACGAACTGGGGCGCGTGAACGAACAGCCCGAGGTGCATGAGGCCATGAGCCGCAAGCGCCACGAAAAACTGCGCGCGGCGCTGGAACATCGCGATTTCTGGGCCTGGCACCGCTATGGCGACGAAGGGCGCGTAAAGGTGGGACTGTTGGCCTGGGGTTCCACCTTCGGCGAATGCCTGGAGGTCATGAGCCGCGCGCGGCAGGACGGCATTTCTTGCGCCGCGCTGAAGGTGCGCATGCTGAGCCCCTTCCCGGTCGAGGCGGTCACGCAGTTCATCGACGAATGCGATGTGGTGCTGGTGCCGGAACTGAATTTCCAGGGGCAGTTCGCGCGCCTCGTGCAGTCCGAAACCTGCCGCCGGGTGGCGCGCTATAACCGCGTCACCGGCACGCCCCTGCAGGTCGAACACATTTACGCCGAAGTCCGCCGCCTCGCGCTCGCACAGCGCCAGGTCGCCTGAGGGAAACGTCATGTCCATACGGCCCGTTCATCTCGAAGACAAGCTGCGCGAAGTGCAGGAATCCGGGCGCCTCGCCTATCGCTCCAAAGCCATGCCGACCTGGTGCCCGGGCTGCGGCTATTTCAGCATGGTGGATGGCCTGCCGGGCGCCTTGAACGAGCTCGGCATCGCGCAGAAAGATGCGGTGGTGGTGTCCGGCATAGGCTGTTCGTCGCGCTTTCCGTTCTTCATGAACACCTACGGATTTCACTCGCTGCACGGCCGCGCGCTGCCGGTCGCAACCGGCATCAAGACCGCCAACGAGGCGCTCACGGTGATCGTGGTGGGCGGCGACGGCGACGGATTCGCCATAGGCGGCGGACACGTGCCGCATGCCGCGCGGCGCAACATAGACATCACGTATCTGCTGTTCGACAACGGAATTTACGGCCTGACCAAGGGCCAGACCTCGCCGACCTCGGCCCTGGGTTTCCACACCGGCACCAGTCCATACGACAATCTGGACCAGCCGCTCAACCCGCTGTTGATGGTGCTGTCCTATGGCGCCTCGTGGGTCGGCCAGGCCTATGCCGGGCGCCCGCAACAACTCGAGGAACTCATGAAACAGGCCATCGCGCACCGCGGCTTTTCCTACCTGCACATCCTTTCGCCCTGCGTGACTTTCGACAAGACCGACCGCACCTATCTGAACCTGGGCGAACTTGTGCGCGATGTTCCGCCCGGCCACGACAGGCACGACCTGCTGGCGGCCATGGCCATGGCGCGCGACGTCGAACACCCGGCTCTGGGCGTATTTTTCCGGGCCGAACGCGCAACCCTGGGCGACAATCTGAACGAAATTTGCCGCCGCGCCGGTGGCGGCGCCGCGAAACTGGAAGCCGCGGCCTGAAGGCGGCCCTTTCCCGCGCCGTCGGGGCGCGCCCCAGGCCGGTGCGCCAGCCGGCGCCTGCTGCCCAAATTGGCGCTGCCCGACGCGCCTTGCCAAGTTGCGCGTAGGCCGCGGGCAAGCTGCCTATGCGCAAGTTGCCGGCGCGGCAATGCACTGCGGTGTTAGGCCCTCCACGGGTGGTCGCGGGCTGGCGGGCACAGGACCGCGCCCATTCTGCACCGGCTTACAGACAAGCCGTGGGCATCGGTGTGGCATCGCCGCGCCTCACCACACCCGCATTCCTATTCCACGAAGCACATAGCCCACCCATTTTCGGGCGACGAAATGGTGCGCCCCATGCACACTAACGAGGCGCGGCGGACGCACCGATGTTGCGCCCCAATGTCATGTCCGAACCAATGCGGTGCGCTCGAAAACGCGCATTAAGCGCATCATAAACTATTGATTGAAAAGATGTTGACGCAAGCATCGGAAAGCTGAGACACTAGCTCCACAGTCCGTTGCGGAAGTGGTCTCCCGCGCTCGCCGCGCCGCTATTCCTGCCCTTTGGTCCGCTGCGATCGGACCATCCTGCCCGGCTCCGCGACATTTTCGATTGCATTGCACGGCCGTCGCGCCGCCGCGCTTCAAAGGTTGTCATGTTCGGCATAGATTTGGGCAAGTACCGCACCCTCGTCGTTTCCATTTTTCTGTTCCTGCTGTTCGACCTGGGCGTACTGGTGCTCAATTTCGTGATTTCCAGCGAAATTGCCCAGGACGCCGAGGCCGTCAACCTTGCCGGGCGCCAGCGCATGCTGTCGCAGCGCACGGCCAAAGCGGCGCTGCAGATCGAAAAACAGGCAGGCTCCGAAACGCCCGACCCCAGGCTGCCCGCCGAACTGGCGCTGGCGGCAGACACGTTCGAGCGCACCTTGCACGCATTCCGCAATGGTGGCGAAACCGTAAGCGGCGGCGGCAAGCCCATATTGCTCGCCCGCCTGGACGACGCCGCGGCGCAGGACATACTTACCCGCACCGACGCGGTCTGGGCACCCTACCGCAAAGCCATGCAGGCGGCCCTGGCGCCGGGCGCCGGCGCGGAAACCGTGGCGGCCATGGTGGGCCGGGCCGAGGACACCAACCTGCAACTGCTGGGGCTCATGAACGAACTTACGACGCGCATGGAAGCCATCGCCGCGTCCAAAGCCAACAACCTGCGCATGGTGCAGGTGGGCGGCATCTCGCTTGCGACCATCAATTTCGTCATCATCCTGGTGCACTTCATCGGCCATTTGCGGCGTGCCGACCGCGAACTGGAAAGCGCCCGCAAACAGACCGACGACATACTGCGGACCACCCAGGAAGGCCTGTTTCTGCTCGACCCGGAATACCGCATCGGTACCCAGCACTCGCGCGCGCTGGCCGGCATGCTGGGCACCGGCCAACCCGGCGGCGCCAACCTGCTCGATTTGCTGCGGCCCGTGGTAAGCCAGAAAACCCTGGATACCGCGCGCGAATACCTGGATTTGCTGCTCAAACACGAAGTCAAGGAAAAGCTGGTCGCGAGCCTGAACCCGCTGGACCGCGTCGAAATCAACATGAGCGAGGCGCCCGGCATTGCCAGCCAGCGCTATCTGAAATTCGCCTTCAACCGCGTCAAGGAAGGCAAGCGCGTCACGCATTTGCTGGTTACGGCCAACGACATCACGCGGCGCGTACAGCTAGAACAGGACCTCAAGGAAAGCGAGGAACGCTCGGCCAACCAGATGAGCATGCTGGTGGAACTGTTGCGGGTCGATCCGGCGGCCATGCAGGAATTTCTGGCCGGCGCCGGCAGCGCGCTGGACGGCATGAATGCGCTGCTCAAGGACCAGACCGAAGGGCGCGAAGCCCACGGCGCGCGCATCAATGGCATTTATCGCATCGCGCACCGGCTCAAGGGCGATGCCGCGGGCCTGGGCCTGTCCAGCCTGGCCGGCAATGTGCACGCGCTGGAAACCCAGCTCAGCGAACTGCGCGAACGCTCCGACCTCATGGGCGAACATTTCCTGCCGGTTACGGTGCGTGTTAAAGCGCTGTTCGCCGATCTGGAGGCGATACAGTCCGTGGTTACTCGGGTGGCGGCCATGCGCGCGGCGGTGGTCGTGGACCCGCCGCGCCCTGCCGCGGATGCGCAGGCACAGGCGCTGCAATTCGTGCAGCGCTGGCGCGCCTACGCGACACAAATCGCTCAACGCCGGCAAAAATGCGTGGAACTGTCGTATGGCGGCATCGACATCGCCACGCTGGACGCGGCACAACGCGAAACCATAGTCGGCGTGGTCAATCAGTTCATACGCAATGCCATCGTGCATGGTATCGAGTCGCCGGACGAACGCCGTGTGCGCGGCAAGCCCGCCGCCGGGCAATTGTCCGTGTATGTGATGCGCAACGAAGAAGGCGGCGTCGATCTTAGTTTCCGTGACGACGGCCAGGGCATTTCGACCGAACGCATACGCCTGGCCGCGTTGAAAAGCGGGCTACTCAGTCCGGAGCGCGCGCACACCAGCACGGATCGCGAACTGATCGCGCTCATATTCGCGCCCGGCATGAGCACGCAAGACCATGCCGACACAGACGCCGGCCGCGGCGCCGGCCTGGACGCGGTAAAGGAAATGGTGGTCGGCCAGGGCGGCCGCATACGCATAGGCACGACGCGCGGCGAATACTGCCATTTCCGCGTCACGCTGCCCGCCGCCGCGGCGCGCCCCGTACAACCCGCCAGCGAGGAAATCAAGGCATGAAACTGCTCATCGTCGATGACTCGAACATCATACGCAGCAAAATCGCCCGGGCGCTGGGCGCATATGGACTGGAAGTGGTGGGCCTGGCGGCGAACGGCCGGGACGCGGTCGCGCGCGCCGCGGTCACGCGGCCGGACGTCATTACCATGGATCTCACGATGCCCGAAATGGACGGCATCCAGTGCATACGCGAAATCCGCAAACTGCGCCCCAAGGTGCAAATCCTTGTGGTGTCGGCACTGGCGGACAAGGCCACCGCCATACAGGCCTTGAAGGAAGGCGCGCAAGGCTTTTTGTGCAAGCCGTTCACCGAGCAGGAACTGACCGACGCGATAGGCGAACTGATAGAGGAAGCGCAGAATGGATGAAGAACAACTAAGGATATTCGTAACCATCCTGCAGAACTATTTCGAGCAGCAAACCCTGCGCGCCGCCGAAGTCGGCACGCCGTTTCTGGGCGAGCCCAGTGCGCTACCCGTGTTCGACTACACCGCCGTGATCGGCATATCCGGCGTCCGGCGCGGTTGCGTGTACTTCACGGCGCCGGGCGAGCTGCTGCGCGACGTATTGTTGAGGGTGGGCGAGCCCAACGTGGCCGAGGCCAACCTGGCCGATCTGGCGGGTGAAATCGCCAACACCATATCCGGCAACGCGCGGCGCGATTTCGGTCCGGATTTCATGATATCCGTGCCGGTGGTCATGCGCGGGCGCGGCCAATCCATACAGGTGCCGCGCGATGCCAAACCTTATGTAATCCCGCTGCGCTGGTCCAAGCATTTGGCGGCGCTGGTGGTGAGCGTACGCTAAGGCCCGTCGGGGCGGCCAGGAGGCTGCTACTGCGGCGGACCATCAAAAATACGCCGGCCCTTGTCGGCGTATTCATTTCCTTACGTTCGGACCGCGGGCCCGGTCCATCACCTTCCCGACTTCCGCAAAATTCCGGACCACCTATCCCGCCTGCGCCAAACGCGCACAAAAAAATCGGGCGCCGATTGGCGCCCGATCCGCTTACCGCAGCGGCTGCTGTTCAGGCGCGGCGGCGGCGGCGGATTCCAACGAATCCAAGGCCGCTGGCCGCGAGCAAAGCGATAGACGCGGGTTCCGGCACGCTGCCCGTAACGCTCACGTCGTCCAGGCCCCAAAAACTCGGGTCCTGACGGAATTCGAACGATATCGTGGTCGTCGCGGCGGTCGCCACCACGTCAGCCGTAAATTGCGTCATGCCGAAAGCGGCGGGGCTGGCGAAAGACGGAGCCTGCGTGACGCCGTCCCAGGACCAGGCAAACGAAGCGATCCGGCCGCCGCCATTGGACAGCCAGAACTCCACGTGGTAGGCCGCGCCGGGCGTGGTGGCCAGAGTTTGCGAAATACCGCCCGTTGATCCGACCGGACCGAAAAAGGCTCCGAAGCTGCCGCTGTTCACATAGAACGAGGAGGTGGTGGCGCCGGTGAATCCGGTGTTGCCGAACTGGCTCCAGCCGGCCAGGGTGCCCGTTTCGAAACCGCCGTTGGTAACCAGTTCCGCGTTCGCCTGGCTGGCAACCAGGGCGACCGCGGCGGCGGCGAGCATCTTGCCAAGCTTGCTACTGGACGAGGAAGTTTGTTGTTTCGTTTGCATGTTTGTGTTCCAAAAAATAGAAATCGATCGCGCAAGTGCTTGAGCAAGAGCTTCCAGCCGCTCGCCCTGATCCCGGCGCAACAAGGCCTGCCGGGGCACATAGCCTGGGCCCGCCATGTTTTGACACTCGCATAATCCGGGCCGCGCCATGACCAATGCAAGCCCCGTACCATGCCAAGCAAGTA
>JAEUNN010000604.1 GCA_016791085.1 Rhodocyclaceae bacterium
GGCCTGGTCACACGTGGGCGGTCACGACAACATATTGTTCACGCCCAACGGCAAGCTGCATCGCCTGCTCACGCGCCTGGCATTCAAGAACCTGCTGCACCCGTTCCAGCCCTTCATCGTCGGACAGCGCATCATAGGCCCCGCCATGGCGGCGCGGTTCGGCGTGGAACTCGTGATGTACGGCGAGAATCAGGCCGAATACGGCAACACCGTATCGGAAAACTACGTGCCCACGATGGACACCAAGTTCTTCACCACGCAGGACCCCTACGAAATGCGCCTGGGTGGTGAATCGGTGCGCGACATCATCGACAAATACGGGTACTCGATCAACGATTTCGCGCCCTACATTCCGCCCAGCGCGGACTACCTGGCGGAAAAGAAGGTGGAGGTGCATTACCTCGGCTACTACCTGCGCTGGGACCCGCAGGAATGTTATTACTACGCCGTCGAAAACACCGGATTCCAGGCCAACTCGGAACGCACGCCGGGAACTTACTCGAAATATTCGAGCATCGACGACAAGATCGACATGTTCCATTACTTCACGACGCTCATCAAATTCGGCATCGGCCGCGCCACTTACGACGCGGCGCAAGAAGTGCGCAACAAAAAAATAACGCGCGAAGAAGCGGTGCATCTGGTGCACAAATACGACCAGGAATTTCCGCAGCGTTATTACGCCGCCTTCCTCGAATACATAGACATGAGCGAAACCGAATTCTGGCAAACCGTGGACAAGTTCCGCTCCCCGCATCTGTGGGAAAAAACCGCGGATGGCTGGAAACTAAAACACACCGTGAAGTAAGCCGGCATGCCCGCACTACGCGTACTGCACGTCGCCAGTTTCTCCGGAAATATCGGCGACAACGCCAACCACATGGGGTTTCGGCCCTGGTTCGAAAGCCTGGCCGGCCGGCCGGTGGCATGGACCAATCTGGAAATCCGCGAGTTCTACTGGAAAGAGCGCCAGTGGGACGCGGGTTTCGTCGCCTTGGCCAATGCGCACGACCTGCTGGTGATAGGCGGCGGCAATTATTTCGAGCTGTGGGTGGAAAATTCGCCCACCGGCACCTCGATTGCGATCGCACCCGAATTGTTCGACGCAATCCGCGTGCCGGTGTATTTCAACGCGCTGGGGGTGGACCCCGGCCAGGGCGTGCCGCAGTCCTCGCTGTCGCGCTTCCGGACATTTCTGGACAAACTGCTGGCGAACGAGCGCTACCTCGTGAGCGTGCGCAACGACGGGGCGGCCTGCACCCTGCAGAACTATCTGGGCGAAACTTACGCGCGCGCCGTGGCGCGCGTGCCCGACGCGGGATTTTTCGTCCCGGCGCCGGCAGCGGCGGCCAAACCGCCCGGCACGCTGCGCATAGGCATCAATGTCGCTTCCGACATGCCGGAAGCGCGCTTCAGGAATTTCGGCAGCGACGCGACAGCGGGCTTTGCGCGCGAAATGGCCACCGCCATCATGACGCTGGCGGCGGCACAGCCGGCCAGCCAGTTCGTGCTGTTTCCGCACATATTTCGCGACATCGACATCATTTTCCAGGTGATCGCACAGCTCGGCGACAGGCTGCGCCGTACGCGGCTCGCGGTGGCGCCCTATGGCAGCGGCGACGCTGCCGCGCTGGCAGCGCTGTCGCTCTATGCGTCCTGCGACGCCGTGCTCGCCATGCGCTTTCACGCCAACGTGTGCCCGCTGGGCATGGGCGTGCAAACCCTGGGGCTCAACTGCTACCCGCAGATCGCCAACCTGTATCGCGAACTCGAACAACCCGGCCGGGCCATCGACGTTGCGTCGCCGGGCTTCGCCGCCACACTCGCGGCGGCCGCGGAAGCTGCGCTCACGCGGCCGGAAACTTTCCCCGGCACGCCGGCCGCTGCCCGGCAAATGGTGGAAGCACTGCGCCGCGAATTCGAGCCGCAGCTCACCAGATGGATGCGTGCGACATGCGTTTAGCCGCATACCCGATGGCCCCGCGCGGGCGACCGGCCGGCGCGAACGAGCCCGCGTGCCATCCCCATTCAATTGCGCCGGAAAACCCGAATTGACGACTTTGGATTCCCCCACCCGCGACCGTTCCGACGCGCAGGCCGCGTCCGTTCCGCACCGACAAGAACCCGCCGCCGCGTCCCTGCGCGAGCCGTTAACGAGGCCTTCATTGAAGACTATCGTACTGTTCCACCGTCTCGACCTGACCGACCTGTACATCGGCCTTGCGGAGCAGCTGCAAGGCCGCATGAACGTGATCCACCTGGCCTATTCCGACCATGAGGTGCAAATGTTGCGCGCGGCCGGCATACAGGGCGAAGTGATCCACTTCAAGAACGAGGTGCGCGCGCGCTGGTCGAAAATGGACC
>JAEUNN010000280.1 GCA_016791085.1 Rhodocyclaceae bacterium
GCTGGCACATACGTTGTCAAGAATGATCGACATGGTCCTCGATACCCATGTTTTCGTAGCGGCATTGCGCTCGGAAGGCGGCGCGGCGCGAGAGGTTGTGCGCCGTATTCTTCAAGGACATTACCGCCCTCTGTTCGGTAATGCCTTGTGGCTTGAGTATCAGGACCTGCTGGGTCGCGACGTATGGACGAATGAAACGACATCTGCTGAGCGGATCGAGGTTCTTTCTGCGCTGGCACAAGCGGGTCGCTGGGTATCGGTGTATTACGGCTGGCGCCCCAATTTGCCGGACGAGGCCGACAACCACTTGATCGAGCTGGCCGTGGCGGGCAACGCCTCCGCGATCGTCACGCACAACCGACGCGACGTAGCGCGGGGCGATCTGTTGTGGAAGTCCTTACGCGTATTTACACCGGCACAATGCCTGGAGAAATTGAAATGAGCACACTGACCATGCGACTGCCCGAAAGCACTGCGGAGCGGCTCAAGTCCTTGGCGCGAGCGCGCGGCATGAGCGTAAATAAACTGATCGAAGAATTGAGGCTCTTTTGAAATTCGAGTGGGTTACGCGGTTTTCGGCCCGAATTTGGGAAGGTCAAGCTTGCCGGCGATTAGAAACAGGACAGTGCGCATGGTTCGGAATCGCGTGTAACCCCGTGCCTTACGTTTAGCGGCCTGGAAAAGCCCATTGATTGCCTCCAGAAAGCCGTTGGTTTGTCGGGTTTGAGCCCAGGCAACGATACCGTCAAAGTGGCTAAGGACCATCTTCGCGACGTCCTTCATCGGCTCGACCTTGGAGCGCATTACGTTGCTGCACCACTTTTTCAGCAAGGCCGTGGCAACGTTGATCTGCTTTCGATCGAGAATCTCGCGCAGCTGCTCGCGATACACCCACGCGCGAGCGGTGCGCTTGCTTGGCGCACGGCGGACGAATGCGTCGAGGTCCGCGCGCTGCTGCTCGTTCAGGCGATCACGGTCCTTGAGCAGCGTCCAGTGCATGC
>JAEUNN010000611.1 GCA_016791085.1 Rhodocyclaceae bacterium
CCTACATTCCGCAGTTGACCGCTTCGAAACTCCGATAAACGTCTGAAAGAGTGAAACTTTCAATAACTTCACAAGCTCACCTCCCCGGTGAGCCCCGCTACGCGCCCGATGGCACGACGGGCGCGCCGCCTGGAGTACGCAGTACGGGTTGCTCCTCGCGGCAAGGGGGCGGCCATGCGCGTCGTCGCGCGTCGCCCGCCAACGCGCCCGCCGCACCCTCGGGCGCGTCCAACTGAGGAATGTAGGTTGAACTTGCCGCCGTGGTGGGTCTTCGACTATGGCTTGCGGACCTGGGACTTCATCGGGCCGGCTGAAAGGCACGGGTCACCCTCCGTCATTCCTGCGCAAGCAGGAATCCAGTGCAGCGACTGATACGCCTCGCAGGGCTGCTGCTTGCGCAGTGGCGACGATGGACCTCCGCCATTCCCGCGCAAGCGGGAATCCAGGGCGTTGGCTGATTGGCCGACTGGGCCCCTGCGTGCGCAGGGGCGACGGCGTGGCTGGGTGTTCCCCGCGCGCGGGAATTCACGCACTGATGTGCGGCGAACACCAGGCGCCAGGCTGTCGCCTATTACTCCGGCGTGCAAATGTTTGAACTTGGCTGCGGTGGCGGCTCCTTGCCTAAGGATTGCGGACTTCAGACTTCACCCGGCCGGATCAATAGTTGCCAGCCATCGGCTTCCAGCAGCTTGACGAGCTTTTTGCTGTGCATGATGGTTATCATGACCACCAGGTTTGGCGTGCCGTGAGCAAGCCCGAGCCCTCAATGAAAATTCCTGCTCCGCGTCTGCAAACTGCCCAGCAGTTCGCTGCGGTCGACCAGCCGCTGCGCGACAAGATGCACCACGGCGCCTTCGCGCGATATTTGGCCATATACGCCCAACAGGCTGGACCCCAATAGTTCGCGCCGCTGTTTTTCGACCAGATCGCCGTGCACGATGATGTTGGCGTAGCCGGTTTCGTCTTCGAGCGTCACGAATACCACGCCGCTGGCGGTGCCGGGGGCGCTGGCGGCAGGTGACGATGCCGGCCGTGCGGGCGAGTTTGCGGTCCGGGTAGGCGTTCATTTCCTGCGCGCTTACGAAGCGCTCGCGTGCGAGGCGGGTGCGCAATAGTGCGAGCGGGTGGCGGCCCAGCGTGTAGCCCAGGCTGGCGTAATCCGCGCCTATGCTTTCGCCCTCGGATGGTGCCGGCAGTGCGAGTTGCCCCTCGGCCACGCCGGCCTGGTCGAGCACGCCGTCGGCCTGGTCGGCCGCGGCGGCCCAATACGCCTGGCGGCAGCGGCCGGACGGGGCGCTTCGCCCGTGCGCAGAAATTACGGCGATCGGGCAGGGGGCTGACCTCGGATTCCGCCTGCCTTGGGGGCGCGGGCGTCCCGCCCGCGGTCGCAGCCGCCGGGCGCTAATATGCGGGGTTATACGCCCGCCCGCAGCGGGTAGGGCGCAATCCCCTTGCCGAGTCGATCGTTCCCACGCTGGAGCGTGGGAACGATGAAACGAACACGTGTGCGCATGTGGCGAGCCTGAGCGCGTTCGATCGTTCCCACGCTCCAGCGTGGGAACGCGTGCTGCACCGCTCCAGCGGTGCACACAGGCCGCTGGAACGGGTGGGGCCGTCCGTTCCTGGTTTTGCATGCTGCGAGGCGCTAGAGCGCCTTGGGATGCGTTCCCACG
>JAEUNN010000616.1 GCA_016791085.1 Rhodocyclaceae bacterium
TCGGCGCTGGTGCCATCGCCGCAGTCGGTGAGCGGCCCGTTGCGGCTGGATCGCCCGTCCGCGTCGCGCCGCACGCCGGTAGGGATTTGGCCCAGATAGTTGCGGTAGCGGTTCTGCCAGGCGGCGAGCTTCAGACCGTAAGGGCCGGACTGCAGGCGCAGCGTGGCTTCCAGCGCATTGCTGCGCTCTTTGGGCAAATCCGGGTTGCCCACTTCATAAGTGCCGGTGGCCGCGTGCGGACCGTTCGCATACAGTTCGGCATAAGACGGCGCGCGCTCATTGTGTGACAGCACCAGGCCGAAACGTGCCGCTGCGGGCCCGAATTCCAGCGCCGCGGCAAAGCTCGCCGGCGTAAAGTCGCGCCGCCGCGCGGCGCCGAACCGCGGCGTGCCGGGCGCCGCGTCGGGGTCGTCCGGACCGCCGCCGGCGGAATCCAGCTGGGCACTTTCGCCGCGCGCCGCAAAGCTCAGGGTCGCGCCACGCCACTTGGCCTGCTCCAGCACGAATAGCGCGTAACTAGCACTGCGGGAGCGCGGCAGGAACGCTTCTTCGCCCAGCGCGGAAAAATTCGAGCGTCCGAACTCCAGCCCGGCGACGCCATTAAAGCCGGCGAGCGGCGCGTGGTCGAATTCCACCCGGCCGGTATCGCCGCGATTGATGAAACGCGTCGCGGGCGTGCCGGCGTCCAGTTCTACGTGCTGATAGTCGGTATGCCCGAATTTGTAACGCAGGGCCTGCACGAAGCCGGCCAGCCCGGAAATTTCGCCGGCCAGGTCCCAACGTTCGCGGCGCATCGCAATGCTTACGCCGGGCTCGGCCACGGTGCCGTAATTCGCGTCCTGCTGGCTGTAGGCGAAACCGGCATAGCCGCGGCCGGTGTTATAGGCGGCGCCGAATCCTGCCCCCTCGGCATTCGCGGCACTGCCGGGCAGGTGGCCGTCGGCAGCCAGCGACTGCGCGCTCACGCTGGCGCGGCCGGCGGCGGCCAGTGCGCGCAGGCGCGCCGATACTGCCGCGCCGGCTATGTCCAGATCTTCACTGCGGCGCGAATAGGCGTCGGCGTGCAGCGCCCAGCTGCCGTTGCCGGTTTCGACCTCGGCACTGCCAGCCGTCTCGCGCGCGGCGCTGCCGTAACTCAGACCGAGCCGGCCGCTGGCGCTGCGCGGCGCGTCCGACGGGATGCGCCCGTCCGACACGTTCACGATGCCGCCCACGGCCGAACCGCCATACAGCAGCGCGGCCGGTCCGCGCAGCAATTCTATGCGCGCAGCCGACAGCGGATCGATGGCCACCGCGTGGTCGGCCGACATGGAGGAGGCGTCCAGCGACGCGGCGCCGTCGTTCAGGATGCGCACGCGCTCGCCATCCAGGCCGCGTAACACCGGGCGCCCGGCGTTGGGTCCATAGCCGCTGGAAGCCGCACCGGGCAGTTTGGCGACCGTGTCGCCCAGCGACATGGCGCGGTCGCGCGCCAATTCGCGCCCCTGCAGCTGTGCGGCGGGTTCGGCCAGATCGGTCAGATCGCTGCCGGCCGCTTCACCGCTCACCTGTACCGGCGCCAATTCGCGCGGCGCCTCCTCGGCCCGCGCCGCCACGGCCGCCATGAACAAGGCGCCGCAAGCCAGCGTGCGCCGGCCGCTTCGAAAATTTTGCATGATTCCTCGCCCGAAACCTGCGCGCGTACGCGCAATGAAACATCGCGCCACTGCCGCGAAGGCGGCGGCGCAATGCGCTGGCTATCGCCGCTTCAGGCGGCGTGGGGAGGACCGCGCGTGTGGGGTTCGGGCGCGGTAAGGTCGGCGACACTGCTGCCGGCCTGAGTAGCCGGCAGTACGCGGGGGATGGGGCCAAGCGCAACGGCTGCCGCGGCCAAGGGCGCCGAACCGGCTGCGGCAAGTGCCAGACATTCGACGCAAAATGTTTCCGCGCCGGCTGCGCCCAATTCGTCGCGCGTCTCGGCATCGGGACGGTCCGGCAGATGCGCAAGGCCATGCAGCATTGCCGCCTGCTGCGAAAACAGCAGACAGACGATGAACCAGAACAGGTGCAGGCGGCGCAGCGACATCGTGACAGCGGACGGCCGGCGCCAGGCGCGCGGCCGGGCCGCTCAGTCGGCGTACAGCCGCTGGATACGTTCGCGGCGCTCCTGCGCCTCGATCGACAGGGTTGCGGTCGGACGCGCCAGCAGGCGCGGCAGGCCTATCGGTTCCCCGGTTTCTTCGCAATAGCCGTAACTGGAGTTGGCGATGCGATTGAGGGACTGCTCGATCTTCTTGAGCAGTTTGCGCTCGCGGTCACGCGTGCGTAATTCGAGCGCATGTTCTTCTTCCACCGTGGCGCGGTCGGCCGGATCGGCGATGGCATCCACCTCGCGCATGTGTTCCACGGTTTCGTCGACTTTGCGCAACAACTCGTCGCGCATGGTTTCCAGCTTGACGCGGAAAAACTCAAGTTGCGCGTCGTTCATGTAGTCGTCGGCGGACATCCGCAGCAATGCGGCTTCGTCGGGTATGGTTGTAACGGTCATATTGCGGCTCCCATGCCTGGTGCGCATTTAGCGCAGTGCCGGGCGGCACGACGTGCGCCGGCCCGGACGGGAACCCTCCTCAGTCTGACTGCATCGTTCGTATAGGTATGCATGATGTTTGCTTGAAAAAGAGCAAGGTTACGTTGGCAGCACGAACTGCAAAGTTTTCCGCTCTGCACGACACTGCACGGCACGGCAGTCCCGGGTGCAGGCGAGCGTCGCGGGCCGGCCCTTGCGCTGGGGCCGAACGCCACGGGTTGATGGCTTTCCACCCGTTAACTGATAGCGCCTGTGGGACAAAAATTCAATCCCTGGCAGCAGGGAAAACCATGACACCATAACGCTTATTACACGCGGCCGCAACTTTTGCACGGCGCACCCACGCTGTAAATCAGATTTGACAAAGCAAACCTTTCAGATACTCGCCTTCCGGAAAGGCCAGGCCAACCGGATGGTCCGGCCCGGGTCCAAGGCGTGCCAGCACGCGCCCATCCACACCGGCGTCGAGTGCCGCGCCGGCCACGATTTTCTGGAACAGTTCGACGCCGATACCGCCCGAACACGAATAGGTCAATAGCAGTCCGCCCGGTTCCAGCAGGCGCAGCGCATTCAGGTTGATGTCCTTGTAGGCGCGCGCGGCGGACGCGGCGTGGCTGGCCGAAGGCGCGAATTTGGGCGGATCGAGCACGATGAGGTCGAAGCGCCGGCCGGCTTTGCGCAGGTCGCGCAGCGCCGTGAATACGTCCGCCTCCAGCCACTCCGCGCGCGCGGCAGGGAGCGCCGGATTGAGCGCCAGATTGCGTTGCGCCTGCTGCAGCGCGGGGCCGGAAGAATCGATGGACAAAACTTCGCTGGCACCGCCGGCCAGCGCGGCCAGGGAAAATCCGCCCGTGTAGCAGAAACAGTTCAGTACGCGCCGTCCCGCCGCAAGGCGCGCGGTGAGCGCGCGGTTGTCGCGCTGATCGAGGTAAAAGCCGGTTTTGTGGCCGCTCTGGATATCGACTTCCATGCGCAGGCCGTGCTCGACGATTTCGAGCGGACCATCGCCGGCCTGACCGGCGCGCCAGCCGCATTCCGGCGCCAGTCCTTCCAGCCCGCGCACGTCCGAATCGGAGCGCTCATAGACGCGCGCACAGCCGGTTGCGCGCAGCAGCGCCGACACGATGGCGGCACGCCACTTGTCGGCGCCGGCGCTGGTAAGTTGCAGCACCACGGTGTCGCCATAGGCGTCGGCGATCACCCCGGGCAGGCCGTCGGATTCCGCGTGCAGCACGCGCAGGCCATGTGCCGGCACCAGCCCCAGCGCGCCGCGCCGCGTCCAGGCGGCCGCCACGCGGGCGCGGAAAAACGCGTCGTCGATGGGCGTGACGGGGTCGAAGTGCCACATGCGGGCGCGTATTTGCGAGCGCGGCGACCAGGCCGCGCGACCGAGCCGGCGCCCGTCCGCGGCCAGCACGTCGACCGTGTCGCCGGCACGTGCGCGGCCGTTGAAATGGGCGATCGATGTTTCGAACAGCCAGGGATGGCGGCGCAATACGGATTTTTCCCGGCCGGGCTGGAGCGTGATGGTGGCGGACATGGTGCATTGCGGCGCCGGTGCGCGCCGCGCGGGTGGTGGCGGTCAGTGTTTTTTCGCGCGCGGATGCGCGGCGTCGTAAATCTTGGCGAGATGCTGAAAATCCAGGTGGGTATACACCTGGGTGGTGGTGATGTGGGCGTGGCCCAATATGTCCTGCACCGCGCGCAGGTCGCCCGAAGATTGCAGCAGATGGCTCGCGCAACTGTGCCGCAGCATGTGCGGATGGACATGCACGCCGGCGCCATGCAGCCGGCTCCAGCGCGCGAGGCGCAGCGCGACCATGCGCATGGACAGGCGCGTACCGCGGCGCGACACGAATAGCGCGCGCTCGGCCGCGGCAGCCAGTTCGTTGCGGCGCGCGCGCCAGGCCGCCAGCGCTTGCAGCGCGGCGCTGCCTACCGGCACGCTGCGGCGCTTGTTGCGCTTGCCCAGCACCGTGACCATGCCGGCGGCGGCATCGAGGTCGCCCTGCTGATCGAGCCGAGCCAGTTCCGCGAGGCGCAGGCCGGAGCCGTAAAACAGTTCGAACATGGCGCGGTCGCGCAATTCGAGCAGGTCTTCGGGGCCGGCGTCGAGCAGACCGGCGGCCTGATCGGCGCTGAGCGCCTTGGGCAGCCGGCGCGGCGCTTTGGGCGCACGCAGCCCGCGCACCGGATTGTTTTCCACCTGGCCCTGGCGCCCCAGCCAGGCGTACAGCCCGCGCCAGGCCGACAGACGGCGCGCGATGGAACGCCCGGACAATCCGCGCGCATGCATGCGCATGAGGCCGCGCCGCAATAGCGCCGTCGACACCTGTTGCGGCGCCAGATCGCCGGCCAGTTCGACCAGCGTGGCAAGGTCGCGGCCATAGGCGGACAGCGTAAGTTCCGCGGCGCGGCGCTGCGTGCCGAGGTAATTCAGGTAGGCCGCCACGGCCTGGGCCATGGCGCCGTGGTCTGCCGTGTCAGCCAAGATCGCGCGTAATCGCGGCGGCCAGCATGTCGCCCAGACGCCCCAGATACAGGGTGCCCATTTCGGCATAGAAACGGCGTGCGTCCTCGCTCGCCAGCGCGAGCATGCCGACGCTGGCCGTAGCCGAAACCAGCGGCACCACGGCGACCGAGCGCAACTGTGCGCCGGCTTCGCCGAACAGTTCGGCCAGGTGCGGCAGCGTAGCGGGCCCGCAATAAGGCTGGGTCAGCGCGGCCACCGCACTGCGCAATTCCTGCGCCACGGGCGCGAATTCCGGCCCCGAGCTGGCAGCTTGCCGGTCCCAGATGCGCACCGCCACATGCGGCACGGCAAAATCGTCGGCCAGATGCGAATACGCCACGCGCAAGGCGGCGTCCAGTCCCGGCGCGGCGATCAGCGCCAGGCCCAGGCGATGCACTTTGGCGCCTATGGCGTCGTTTTCTTCGCCGAAACGGATCAGTTCGGCCAGTTTGTGTTCCAGTCCGCGCGACTTTTCGCGCAGCGTCAGAATTTGCCGCTCGGTGATGGAAATCGCGCGTCCGCCGTGCGGGTGCGGTACGTAGAGGTGCGCGAGCAGTTCCGCGTAATCTTCGAAAAATTTCGGGTTGGCCTGCAGATAGCGCGCCACGTCTTCACTATTCACCAATTTGTTGTTGCTCCTCGTCAGTTGCTTCAGGCTGGGGGCAGTTCGATTTCGCCGCGGAACACGGTCACGGCCGGGCCGGTCATGAACACCGGCTGGCCCGGCCCGGCCCAGGCGATGGAAAGTTCGCCGCCCCGGGTATGCACACGCACGCGCTCGTCCAGCAATTCGCGCACCCGCCCGGCCACCACGGCGGCACAGGCGCCGGTGCCGCACGCCAGGGTTTCGCCGGCGCCGCGCTCATACACGCGCAGGCGGATTTCACCCGGCGCGGACACTTCCATGAAGCCCGCATTGACGCGCTGCGGAAAGCGCGCATGGCGTTCGATGAGCGGACCCAGTTCCGCCACCGACGCCTGGTCGACGCCGGCCACGATCTGTACGGCATGGGGATTGCCCATGGACACGGCGGTGATCGCGAGCGTGCGGCCGCCCACTTCCAGCGGCTGGACGTAAGCGTCGGAATCGCTCAGGAAAGGTACGCGCGCCGGTTCAAACACCGGCACGCCCATATCCACGGTGACCTGGCCGTCGTCCTCGAGGCGCGGCACGATAATGCCGCTTTGGGTCTGCACGCGTAGCGCGCGCCGGTCGCTAAGCCGTTCTTCATGCACGAAGCGCACGAAACAACGCGCG
>JAEUNN010000632.1 GCA_016791085.1 Rhodocyclaceae bacterium
GGCGCCATAGTATATTCGGCCGGGGCCGCAGGGGCGGCCCGCGTTCCCGACCCGCATCATGACCGAGCAAACCGCCAGCCCATCCCTATTGCAAGCCCTGGCCACGCGCCGCATGCTCATTTGCGTGCTGACCGGACTGTCGTCCGGCCTGCCGCTATACGTACTGATCAACCTGCTGCCGGCCTGGCTGCGTACCGAAGGCTTGTCGCTCAAAGCCATAGGCGCGCTTACGCTGATCCAGTTTCCCTACACCTGGAAATTTCTCTGGGCGCCTTTGGCCGACCGCTACGCGATACCCGGCCTGGGGCGGCGGCGTGGATGGATGTTCGTGACCCACATCGGCCTGGTAATCAGCATCGCGGCTTTCGGCCTGTTTTCGCCGCAGGCCGACCTGCCCTGGGTGGTCGCCACGGCCGCCGCCGTGGCGCTGCTTTCGGCCACCCTGGACATCGCGCTGGACGCCTTCCGGCGCGAACTGCTGCGCGAAGAAGAACTGGGCCTGGGCAATGCCGTGCATGTGAATGCCTACAAAGTGGCCGGGCTGGTGCCGGGTTCGCTGGCGCTCATCCTGTCCGAATGGCTGCCGTGGTGGCAAGTGTTCGCGATCACGGCGGCATTCATGCTGCCCGGCATCGCCATGTGCCTGCTGGTCGAAGAACCCGCGCGCAGCCTGCGGGCCCCGCCCGACCTGCGCGCGGCCTGCGTGGAGCCGTTCCGAGAATTCGTGGGCCGCGCCGGGTGGTCCGGCGCGGCGACGGTGCTGGCATTCATATTTCTGTACAAGCTGGGCGACTCGCTATGTACGGCGCTCGCCACTCCGTTCTATCTGGACATGGGGTTTTCGCGCGCGGAAATCGGCGCCATTGCCAAGAACGCCGGGCTGTGGCCTTCCGTGCTGGGGGGATTCGCAGGTGGGCTGTGGATGGTGAAACTGGGCATCAATCGCGCGCTGTGGCTGTTCGGCGTGGTGCAAATGCTGTCCATACTGGGCTTTGCCGTGCTGGCCTGGCTGGGCCCGGCCGCCGCCACGCCCGAGCGCCTGACGGTACTGGCCGCTGTGATCGGTTTTGAAGCGCTGGGCGTGGGTCTGGGCACGGCGGCGTTCGTGGCCTTCATCGCGCGCGCCACCAATCCGGCCTACACCGCCACGCAATTCGCGCTATTCACCAGCCTGGCCGCGGTGCCGCGCACCTTCATCAATGCCGGCGCCGGCTGGCTGGTCGAAAACCTTGGCTGGGTTACATTTTTCATGCTCTGCACGCTGCTCGCCGTGCCGGGCATGCTGTTGCTGTTCAAGGTGGCGCCGTGGAACGAGCACGCGCGCGGGGCCGAGCCGGTCGCGGCAAAATCTTAGGGGCGCGGGCCAACCCGCCCGCGGCGCATCGAAAACCAACCACGCATACAGTCCAGGGAGGATCGCAGACATGCTGACTTATCGCGGAACCGTCTATCCGTGGCACTGCGACCACGTCGGTCACATGAACGTCATGTGGTACGTGGGGAAATTCGACGAGGGGACCTGGCAGTTTTTCAACGCCATCGGCCTCACGCCGGCTTATTTCCGGGAAGCCAAACGCGGCATGGCTGCGGTCGAACAGCAAATTTCCTACCTGCGCGAACTCCATGCCGGCGCCATCGTGTCGGTCGAAACCACGGTGCTGGAAGTGCACGCGCGGCGCATCGTGTTCAGGCACGAAATGCGCAATGACGCGAGCGGCGAAGTGGCCGCGCGAACCACCTTGACGGCCGTGCATCTGGATACCGACGCCAGAAAATCCTGCGCGTTTCCGGATGCCGTGGTCGCCGCGGCCAATGCGCTGATTGCACGCGGCTGAGCTTGCGCCCGGCGGCTGCGGCCGGGCGTGCCGGCAGCCCGGAATTTGCGGCCTATACTGCTTACTACCCGCCAAGCTGGCATAGCCGTTGCGCCACGCAAATGCAATCCGCAGCGCAACCTTCGCCCGGCAAGCAAGCCCGCTTGCCGGCACATGGTTTCCGTCGATCGCGATAATCGATTCAATGCGTTAGACCAAATCCCGGTCGATACGTAATCTACGGAAACCAGCTTGGCGCCAGGCCGGCGCAACATGCGTGGGCGCCGGCCGCAACGGCCGCCGGGGCATTCAAACCGCCCGGCAGCGGCGGAATATCCAGGCGTATTCCTGCGCGCCGGCCGCAGCCGCAATAAACCCTCGAACCCAACCCGATACAGGAGGCAGCACCATGTCTGCACAGCAATCCAGCGTAAATTCGCCGGCTCCGGACGCCGGCAACATGATCCAGACCTTGTTCACGACTTCCGCCACGGCCCAGGGCGGACGCAATGGCCACACGCAATCCCGGGACGGACTGGTGAGCGCCGATCTTTCGGTTCCCAAAGCCATGGGCGGCCCCGGCAAGCCGGGCACCACGACACCCGAAGATTTGTTCGCGGCCGGTTACGCGGCGTGTTTCGGCGGCGCCATAGATTTCGTCGGCAAGCAGAAACAAACCAATGCCGTGAACGCAACCGTTACCTGTTCGGTTTCCATAGGGCCGCGCGCCGGCGGCGGCTTCGGACTGGCCGTGAAAATGCGCGTCGAGGACGCTACCCTGCCGCAAGCGGTGCTGGCTGCACTGGTGCAGGAAGCGCACGACAAAATCTGTCCGTATTCGCACGCGACCAGAAACAATCTTTTGATCGAATTTGAAGTCCTCGGCGCTGCATGAACCATGCGGCCGGCCCGGCGCCCAGCGCGCCGGCGCCGCCGCCGCAGCGACTAATGCAAAACTGATAGTAGATCGGGAAAAATCGTGAGCCAGACAGTTACACGGGCCGGCGTGCCGGTCAACGTCGAAGGACATTTTCCGCAGACGGGCGAAATCGCACCGGCATTCCGGCTGGTCGGCAAAGGTCTGGACGACGTCACGCTGGCCAGTTTTGCCGGCAAGCGCAAAATACTGAATATTTTCCCCAGCATCGATACGCCGACCTGCGCCCAGTCGGTACGGCAGTTCAATGCCAGCGCCGGAACGCTCGCCAACACCGTGGTGCTGTGCATTTCGGCCGACCTGCCGTTCGCCCAGGCGCGCTTTTGCGGTGCCGAAGGGCTTGCCAACGTGATTACGCTTTCCACGCTGCGCGGCGCGGAATTTCTGCGCGACTATGGCGTG
>JAEUNN010000645.1 GCA_016791085.1 Rhodocyclaceae bacterium
CCTGTATGCCCGGCGCGGCTTCCGCACCGTCAAGGTCATATTGCCGGAACAGCAAACCGCCAGCGGCGAATTCCGCATCAAGGTGATCGAGGCGCGCATAGGCTCCGTCATCGTGAATGGCAACCAGCATTTCAGCGACCGCCAGATTCTAGCCGCCGTGCCGGCATTGCAGGAGGGCGAATCGCCCGACATGCTGCGCGTGACACGTCAGGTACAGGTGGCCAACGAAAATCCCGCGCGGCAAATGGCGGTCATCCTGAAAGAATCCAGGGGCGATGCGCTGGTCGATGCGGTCGTGCAGGTTGCCGACCAGACGCCGCTGCGCGCGATTGCCTATCTGGATAACACCGGCTCCACGCAAACCGGGCGCTTTCGCCTGGGCGGCGCGCTGCAGCACGCCAATCTGTTCGGACGCGAGCACGTGCTCACGCTGCAGGCGGCCACTTCGCCCGGCCACGTCAAGGACGTGAGCATACTGGGCCTGGGCTACCGCATCCCGTTTTATTCGGTGGAAAGCACGCTGGATTTGAGCGCCAGTTATTCGGACGTGGATAGCGGTCGCGTCGCCGGCGTGGGTGGCGGGCCGGACCTCAATATCAGCGGCAGCGGTTCCACTTTCGGCGCCACATTCACGCGGCAACTTGCCGCGCCGGGCGACTGGCGCCAGAAACTGGGCCTGGGGCTAGAGTACAAATTTTTCCGCAACCAGGTGCTGGCAGGCAGCACCTCGCTGATACCCAACCTGGCTTCACGGCCATTAAGCCTTATTTACAGCCTCGCGCGGCGCGAACCCGCGGGCGGCGTAAACCTGCGTCTGGCGCTGTCTCACAACCTGCCCGGCGGCACGGACAACAACACCGCCGCCTACCAGCAGGCCGGCGCGCGCAGCGAAGCGACCGCGAATTTCCTCGTCCTGCGCTGGCATGCCGGCATGGACCGGACTTTCGCCAACGACTGGACGCTGAGCGGCAACGCCTCCGGCCAATGGACGCGCGATGCGCTCATACCCGGCGAGCAGTTCGGCATAGGCGGGGCGCAGTCGGTGCGCGGCTTCGACGAGCGCGTGCTGGCCAACGATCAGGGCCTGCGCACGTCGGTCGAGCTTACCGCGCCGAATATCGCCAATCGCCTGGACTTGCAGGACTTCGCGCTGCGCCCCGGCGTTTTCTGGGATTTCGGTCACGTATGGCGCAATCATGCGCTGCCCGGTGAAATCGAACACAGCAGTATCGCCTCGGTCGGCGCTAGCATCCGGGCGACGTTCGGTAGCCGAGCGAGTTTCAGCGCGGACTATGGCATCGTGACGGTGCCCGGCGCCGGCCGTCAAAGGGGCGACGCGCGCCTGCACGCGTCCTTCGTGCTCCAGTTCTGATCCGCAAATCGCTTCGCGTTTTTGCGCGTCCTTCTTGAATGGTGACCGCAATGCCTGCATCCAGAAAGCGCGCCTCCATGCGCCGCGCCGCAAGGTGGACGCCACGCCTGCTCGCGACGGCCGTGGCCGTCGCCCTGCACAGCCCGCACGGCGCCTACGCCAACCCGCAAAACCCCAATGTGGTGTCGGGCGCGGCACGCTTCGAAACCCTGGGCAAAACCCTGTCGGTCACGAATAGCGCCAATGCCATCATCAACTGGCAAAGCTTTTCGATAGGACGCGGCGAAACCACGCGCTTCATCCAGCCATCGGCTGCAAGCCAGGTTTTGAACCGCGTGACCGGCGGCGA
>JAEUNN010000656.1 GCA_016791085.1 Rhodocyclaceae bacterium
AGTTGCAGCAGCCATACCCACACGAAGCCGCGCAACAAAGAAGATTCGGTCAGGTTGTGCAACAGCGAAAACACCACCAGGGTCCAGCACAGCCCGGACAGCCAGGGCATGGACGCGGCGGCCTCGATGCGCGCCAGGCAGACCACGTAGCCGATCAAAACGCCCGCCCAGGCGGCCACGCCCACCACGCCGAGCGCCAGGAACAGATCCAGATAGCCGTTGTGGGCCTGGTTGATCATGGGCAGGAAGCCGCTGCCCCAGCGCACGCTGGGCGAATCCGGCCCTATGTCCCAGAAGCCGCCGTAGCCGTAGCCCAGCCAGGGCCGCTCGGTCGCGCGTGCCAGCAGAAAATCCCAGATGTCGTCGCGGCCGGTAAAGCCGACGTGGTGCACGAAACGCTCCACGCCGCCCGGCAAATCCACGCCGGACAGGTAAGCAAGCGCCGCCGCGCTATAGGCCAGGCCACCCAGACCGGCCAGCAACATGCCCAGCCCGGCGCCGCTCGCTTGCGCCAGCCGGCGCAGGCCATAGGCCAGGAGCGGCGCGGCCAGCGTGAGGGCGATGGACGTTTTGGACTGCGACATGCCCAGCACCAGCGCCCAGCCGGCCAGGAAAGCCATATTGGCGCCGCGCCCCAGGCCGGCGCCGGCGCGGCGCAGCCACAGGCCGGTCAGAATGGAGGTGGCGCCCAGATAGCCGGTCACGTTCTTGTGCGTATGGATGCCGCGGAACAGCCCGGCTTCGTCATAGCCATTCGCGCGCAGCAGCATGCACAGGTCGAACGCCAGCGTGAGCGCGGCCACGCGATACAGGATGTGGAAAGCCTGTTCGGCGCGCTGCAAGGCCATCACGTTGATCACGACGCAGGCCACCACGATCATTTCCAGTCCGGCGCGGCGCACGGTGATGAGCGGTGCCAGCGACCACAGCGCACTTACCAGCAGCAGGACGCACAGCGCACACAGCGGCAAGGCCGGCAGGAAGGCGGCACGCGCGCGCGCCGGCATGTTCACGAGGCAGTACAGCGAGCACAGCAGCGCGGCCACCCAGAAAATCTGGTTGAAAGGCGTGCCGTCGGCACCCGACGCGAGGCGCCCGTCGTAACTGAAATTGGGCGGCAGGATGTTGAAACTGAAGGCCACGATCAGAAACAGCGTGAACGTCGCGAGCCGCTCCACGGACGCCAGCGGCTGGCTGGGGCGGCCGGCCAGATAGTGCGCGAGTGTTTTGACCAGGGCCATTTTTGGCCGCGCTCAGTGACTGCACAGCACGGTTCCGGCCAGCGTGGCGCCGGCCGCGTCCAGCGCCGCCGCGCAGGCGCGGAACTTGCCCGTGCGGGTCTGGTCGCGGCGCGCCAGCAACAGCGCGCCGCCGGCACGCGCGGCGACGGTCTGGCCGTCCGCCGCGCCGGTCGCGGCGGTGCTGTCCAGCAGCACCACCTGGTAGCGCTGCGCGTAAGATTCCAGCAATTGCGCGAACCAGGGCCGCGCCAGCAGTTCCTGCGGATTGGGCGGCGGCGGACCGGCGCCCAGCACCGCCAGTTGCGGCAAACCCGGCAGCGCGCACACCGCATCGTCGGCGCCGCGCCCGGCCAGCAGCGTGGACAGGCCGGCGCGCGTGGACAGGCCGAACAATGCATGCTGGCGCGGATGGCGCAAATCCGCGTCGATCAGCAAGGTGCTCAGGCCCAACTGCGCGAACACCACGGCCAGATTGGCGGCCATCCAGCTGCGCCCGTCGCCGCGTTCGGCACTGGCCACGGCCAGCGTGCGGCGTCCGCCCTGGCGGTCGAACCAACCCAGCATGAGGCGCGTGCGCAGCGCGCGCAGCGCTTCGACCTGTGCGCCGTGCGGATCGAAAGCCGCCACGACCTCGGCGCTGACCGGGCTCGCGCCGTGCTGCAGGCAGGGATAGTCGAATTGCCGCGACAAGGCGGCCTGCAGGGCGGCTTCGCTGACCAGACCGAGTGCGCGCGCCGCGTCGCCGAAACGCATGCCGGTTTGCTGTTGCAGCCGCAGCGCGGCTTCGGCGCCCTGCGCCGTGAGGCTGCCGGCCGCCACCAGCAGGGCGCCGATGAGCCGGCCGCCCTCGCCCGCCTGTTCCGGAAAACCATCGCGTGGATTCAATTTCCGGCCCTCAACTTTCCAGCGCCGCGCGGCGCCATGGCAAGCACGGCAACCAGGCCGGCGGCGCCGCCGGCGGTATGCTGGCAAGCAGCGGTATGCCGGCCAGCGCCAGCATGTCTTCCTGGCCGCGCACGCGGCGGTCGAACAACTCGGCCGCCAGCGCCGCCACGATGCCCAGGAAGGCGCCCAATATGCCGCCCAGCACGAGGTTCACGAGGCGCCTGGGCCGAGCCGGCCGGTATGGCGCCGCGGCCGCCGTGAGCACCGCGACATTGGTCTGCACCGATTGCGCCTCGAGCCGGGTTTGCGTGGCGCGCTGGGCCACCGCCTCGTAGGCGCGCTGGGCGGATTCCACGTCGCGCTGCAATACCGCGATGGCGTCGCGCTGGCGCTTGAGTTCCAGCAGCTTGCGCTTCTGCGCCTCGACCGCCGCCAGCAGTTCGCTTTCTTTCTGGCGCGTAACCTGGCCGGCCGCCGCCACGCTGCCGGCCAGGCGTCCGGTTTCCGTGGCCAGGCGGTTTTTGAGCGCGGCCAGTTCGGATACCTGCTGGCGGTAGAGCGGATGGTTGGCGCCGAAATTTTGCCCGGCGTCGTCCAGTTTGGCTTCGCGCCGTGCGATATCCGCCTTGAGTTCCATGATGAGCGGGTTCTGCAATACTTCCGCGAGTTGCAGCGCGGCGCCGGATTTTTCCTTGCCGCGCGCTTCGGCGCCCTGCGCCTGGGCCAGCGTAAGTTGCGCCGACAGATCGACCAGCTTGCCGGTTTCGAAATCCACGCGCTCGTCGCCGGCGATCACGCCGGTTTTCTGCTGGTAGGCCGACAGCGCGTTCTGCGCGGCTTCCAGGCGCTCGCGGTAAGTCGCCAACTGGGTGTCGAACCACTCCGCATACTGGCGCGCCGGGCCAACTTTGAGTTCCAGATTAACGTCCATGTAAGCCGCCGCGAAAGCGTTCGCATAGTTGGCGGCTCGCTCGGCGTCGCTGTCGGAATAGGCGATGTACACCACGTTGCTGTCGCGCGAAGGTTTTACGTCGAGCTTGCCGGAAAGCCGCTCGGTGAGCCAGGTTTCGAATGCGATGGCGCCGCCGGTGGCGTTTTCCCAGTGTGCCTTCAGTTGCGCGTCGGCATCCAGTTTCAGGCGCGCGATGACCTGCCGCGCGACGCGGTCGCTGCCGATGATTTCGACCTGGGTGGCCATGTATCCGGGTGCCATAAGTCCCGGCAACACGACGCCGGCGATGGGGTCGGGCGATTTCACGTCCAGCACCACCGAGGTGGTCGCGACATACACCTTGGGCATCAGGAAACTGGCCAGCGCGACCAGCGCCAGTACCGCCAGGGCGACCGTGCCGGCCAGGCGGCGGCGCGCGATCAGTATCAGGAGCAGTTGTTGCCAGCTCATGCGGCAAGCTCCTCAGAACAGGCTTTCGCGCACATGGATCACGTCGTCCGGTTGCACGAGGTCGGTCAGTGCCGGCGCAAGTTCTTCCACCTTGCCCGCCGCGTTGCGGCGCAACATGCGCAGGCGCCGCTCGGTGCCGCGTGGCGTCAGGCCGCCGCCCAGGGCCAGGGCCTGCACCACGGTGAGGTTGCGCTCGACGCGGTAGGCGCCCGGATGCTGGGCTTCGCCGTAGATGTAGAACATCGGCGCACGCTGCACGAATATCACGTCGCCGTCGGCCACGCGCGGGTCGGCTTCGGGTTGTGCGGCATGGAACATGCGGGGCAAATCCACTTCGCGGCGGAATGCCGCGCCGGCGCGCGTGCCGGACAGGATGACGATGTCGGCCCCACCCGGGCTGACACCGCCGGCCATGGCCAGCGCATCGCTCAGGCGCATGTTGGCGGTTTCGAGCGGATAGCGGCCGGGTTTATTGACCTGCCCGAGCACCGAAACCTGGTTGCCGCGCACCTGCAGCAAAGTGATGTTCACCTGAGGTTCGCGCACATAGCCGCCGTCCTTGAGTCCGCGCGCGATGCGCTGTTCGGCCGCCGACAGCGCCAGCCCGCCGACCTGCACGCGGCCCAGCAGAGGAAAACTGATCGCCCCGGTTTCGGATACGCGCGTATCGACGGTCAGGTCTGGATTCAGGAACACCACGATATGGATGGCATCGCCGGGTCCCAGCAGATATTCCGCCTCGGCGCCAGGCGCCGCGGCCGGCGCATTGGCCGCCGCCACGAGCCCGCTGCAAATTGCGAACAGGATGGCGAGCTTGCGCGCAAGCCAGGTTATTTCCATGCTGACCCCAAGGTATAGACCGGCCCGGGGGCCGGTGTCCGGCCACGCCGCGCGGGCGCTTGCGGGGCGGTGCTGCCGGCCTGCGCGTGCTGCGCGGCGGCCGGCCTGCCGGCTGGCGCGGGAGCACACAGGCTACCGCCCTGGCGCCATGACAGGAAACCGCCCTGCCAAAAATTGTTGCAATGCATCATACATCCGGCATGACGGCCCCGGAATAGTCCATTGTGGCTAACGGGGCGCTGCGGCAAACCGGGCGCGCGCCATACCACGGCCAGGCGCCGCGGCCGCTTCAGAAATGCAGGCGCACATCCAGCGCCAGGCTGCGCGCCGAATAGTCGCGCAGGGCGGCCACCGCGTCGGGGCTGGATGCGCGGCTTTCCGTGCGCGCCGTGAGCCCCAGCGTCAGGGCGCTGCGCGGCGTCCAGGCTAGCCCGTATTCGACCCCGCGCAGGCGATCGCGCCGCGCCTGCGGCACCGCATCCAGAGCGCCCAGGTAGTGTCGGGTCTGGCGCATGACTCCAGCGCGAAACCGTAATTTTTCCGACCAGGCCCAGACGGGTGCGAAGGTGTAGCTGTCGGATTGCACGTAACTTGCGGTCCGGTCCTGCCACTCGCCCAGTTCGCGCCGCGCAGAAAATTGCAGCGTGAGGCTGGCCGCAGGCGACCATAAATAGTCGGCGCGCCATTGGCTGCCGGAAAAATTGCGTGCCGGCACGTTCGGATAGCTTTGTGCGACGCGGCCCAGATTCAGCTTGAGCTGCGACTTCGCGGACAGCGGCCAGGCCAGCGAAAATTCCGTGTCGCGGCGCCTGAAGCGCTCGTCGAAGCCATTTACCGGATCGACGCTGCGGTCCGGGTAATTGCCCTCGCCGTCGCGCCGCATCAGCGTGAATTCGCTGCCGGCGGTGCTCACGTAGCGCAGCCCGAATTCGCCCTGGGTCAGGCGCGAGGTCGCCACTTCGGTGAATGCGCGGCTGTTGCGCAGGCGCGTGGCGGCGACGCCGGCCAGCGCGTGCATGCCGCCGCCCATCCACCAGTCCAAGCTCAAACGCTCGGTTTGGCGGCTCTGCAGGTTGCCGTCCTTGCCGCCGCGAAAATCGGCAAAACTGGTCAGAGCCTTTTCGCCTTCGGCGGCCAGACTGCCGGACAGGTGAGGCGTGATTGCCCAGCGCCAGGCCGCGACATAGCGGCGGCCCTGGTGGTCGAGCTGGGGATGGTCGCGATAGCGATGTTCGTCCAGCGTGGCGTCGATAAATAGCGATTGCAGCGACCAGCCGCGCTCGTAACGCAGGCGCACATAGGGGATGAACACGCGCTCGCTGTGCGCGGCGGCCGGGTCGCCGGGCGGCAGGCGGAACAGGTTTTTTTCCTGCCGGATGCCAAGTCCGGGCTCGACGCTCAAACCGTCGCCGGCCGCAGGCGCGGGCAATTCGGCCGCCGCGAGCGCCGCCCAGGGCAAGCACGCGAGCACCCGGCACAGCCCGCGCACGACCGGCCGGCGGGCCTGCACGCCGCGGCGCTCAGGCGCTGCCGGCGCCGAAAAGGACAATATCCAGCTCACCATGAATTCCATTAATGGGCGTCCGCGGCCGGCCGCGCCCGGCACCGCCGCGACGCCTGCGCGAGACACAAAGAGTCGCCGCCCGCCACGCGGCGGGCATATTCAGGCGGGTTCCGGCCAGCCGCACTTGCGGCCGAAGCGGGCGCCGGCGCGGCCGCATGCGCAGGCTGAAAGATGCCGCCAAGCGGCACCGTATAGTTGCTGGTAAGTTAAACTATTGCAGGCGGGACGCGGCGCGCGGCCGCACCCTGCCAAACGCCCCGGCCCTTGCGGTGCGAGCCGGCGAGGTGCGCAATTGCGGCACCCACCCATAGTCGCTACGCAATAAGCATGCCAGGGGTGCAGCCCGCGCGCTGGCATGTAACTTGCTGATGTAGCAGTATTTCTGCCGTGCCGGATGCATCGAATGAGTACGCAGCGCCTGCTGCCGTGGCGTGTTTCACGCCGCCCTGCCGCCCGCCCCGCCTTGCCGCGCGGAGCGGCCCGCAGCGACGCACCGCACCGGCAACGGCTACGCACCCGGACTGTGCGCCGCGCACTTTACGCGTGCCGGCATGGCGCAATAAACGCATTGCGCCGCCACGCACATATGGCACGCGTGGGCGCTCCGGGCGTCAATGCCGTCAAACGCCTGCAAAGTTGCGCGCGCCATCATGAGCGGGTGGCGGTAAGGTCCGCACTTTTTCCGCAATGCCGGGTCACACAGCTTTCCGCAGCCGGCGCGCCGGCACGCCGCACACAGAATTCCCCCCATCACATCGAGTCCGACCATGAGTACTCTGATACCCGCATTGACGCCCGACGAAATGGCCAACCTGCTCAAAAGCATGCAGGAATCATTGCTGCTGCAAAGCCGCCAGGACTTGCTGCACTGGCTGCAGGGCGAAATCCAGCGCTACCTGCCGCACGAATTGCTGTATGTGGCGCGCGGCGATCTGGCCACCGGTCAATGCAGCGTGGAAGTGCTGTCCGCGGCGGTCGCACTGACCGGCCTGGAATTCGAACAGCTGGCTTTTGCCACGCTGGCCGTCCATCTGCACGAGCGCTGGAAAACCTACCGCCAGGCGCCGTTCGCGCTGTGCATGAAAAATGCCGCAAGCGGTCGCAGCGGCCTGGACGTTTTGCGCGGCACCGCGCTGGACCGCATGCGCAGTGTCGTGGTGCATGGCCTGCGTGACAGCACGGGCGGAGCCGACCGGCTGTATCTGAGCCTATCCGCGCAGCAACCCGGCGCCGATGCGCACCGCCGCCTCGCCATGCTGCTGCCTTTCATAGACGGGGCGGTGCAGGCCCTGGGTGGCCAGGCGGCCAGCCCGCCGCGGCGCGACCAGCCCGCCGCCAACGAGGTGGCCGAGCGCCATAGCGAAGCCGCCACGCGGCTTAGCGCGCGCGAAGCGGAAATCATGCGCTGGGTGCGTGCCGGCAAAACCAACCAGGAAATCGGGCTGATACTGGACATCAGCGCCTTCACGGTAAAAAACCACTTGCAGCGCATATTCCGGAAAATCGACGTGATCAACCGTGCACAGGCGGTGGCGCGGCTGGACGAGGTGCGCTGAGCAGGCAGGCGCGGCGCGAGCGTCCATACTGGCTGTAGCGGCCCTTGCGCCGCGCTGCCAGATAAAGGGAACCGACCCGTGCTGCCTGAACCTCTGCTGGGCGCCATCAGCGCCGAAATGTCCGCCGCCAGGCGCGACGCCCGATCCATTGCGCTATTTACCGAGCGCTACGCGGATTTCGACCTGGCCGCCGCCTATGCCGTGGCGGCGCGGCTGCACGCCGCGCGGCTGGCGCAGGGCAGCATTCCGGTGGGGCGCAAGATCGGCTTCACCAACGCGGAAATGTGGCAGCAGTACGGCGTCCTCCACCCCATCTGGGGCTATATGTATCAGCACGGCCTGGCACGCGCGCGTGCGCGGCCACACGTCTGCAGCCTGACGGGTTTCGTCGAGCCGCGTATAGAGCCGGAAATCGCGCTGCACCTGCGTTGCGCCCCGCCGCGCGGTGCCGGTGTCGAAGCACTGCTGGAATGTGTCGATTGGTGCGCGCACGGCTTTGAAATCGTGCAGTCGCATTTTCCGGGCTGGCGCTTCCGCGCA
>JAEUNN010000686.1 GCA_016791085.1 Rhodocyclaceae bacterium
GAGAACAGCGGCATCATCAGCACGCCGCAAGGCAAGCTGTTGCTGGCCGCCGGCTATAGCCTGGAAATCACCAGCCTGGATTTCGAGGGCGTGAGCTTCGAGGTACAGGCGCCGTCGAACAGCGTGCTGAACCTCGGACAACTGCTCGCCGACGGCGGCGCGGTGCAGGGCTTCGCTGGCAGTTTGCGCCACAGCGGCGAAATACGTGCCGGGCGGATGGCCACGGATGCAGATGGATCCGTGCGCCTGGTCGCCACCGGCGAACTGGTGGCCGACGCGGCCAGCCGCACCAGTGCCGCGACCGTGCTGATGCAAAGCAGCGCCGGCACTACCCGCGTGGCGGGCAAGATCGATGCCTCGAACGACGCCGGGCAGGGCGGCCACATATCGATATTGGGCCGGCAGGTCGCGCTCGAACCGGGCGCCGACCTGAACGCCTCGGGCAGCAACGGCGGCGGACAGATACGGGTGGGCGGCGACTACCAGGGCGCCAATGCCGCAGTGCAAAACGCCGAACGCGTCTATGTCGGCCAGGGCACCCGCCTGGCCGCCGATGCGCTGGGCAACGGCAACGGCGGCCGCGTCATCGTGTGGGCCGACGACCAGACGCGCTACTACGGCAGCTTGAGCGCGCGCGGCGGGCCGCTGGGCGGCAATGGCGGATTCGCCGAAGTGTCGGGCAAAAATCTGTTGCAGTTCGACGGCAGCGCCGACCTGTCGGCGCCGCACGGCCTGACCGGAACTTTGCTGCTCGATCCGCTCGACGTGCTGCTGGCGGATTTCGGCGGCCTGGTCGTCAGCGTGGTCGATGCATTCAGCGATTTCGCGCGCAACGTGGTCACCATTTCGCCCAGCGCCCTCAACAACGTGCGCGCCAGCGTGACGGTGCAGGCGCGGCGCGACGTGTATATCAACAGCGCCGTCGCGCTCACCACGGCGGGTGCCGGATTCACCGCTCAGGCCGCGGCGGATGCCACGAATTTCCCGGGCGGGCGTATCGCGCTGAATGCCAACATATCCACCGCCGGCGGAGCCGTCACACTGTCCGGGGCGCAAATTTCCGGCTCGGGCAGCATCAGCACGGCAGGCGGGGCGATCAGCGAAACCGCCACCGGTTCGATCTCGCACAACGGTGCCGTGAACGCCGGCGCCGGTGCGCTCACGCTCAATGCCGAAGGTTCGATACAGGCCAACGCGCTCACCGGCGGTACGGTCACGCTGAACGCCGGCAGTTCGATATTCGCCGGGGTCGATGCGGCCACGCGGCTGGACATGAACGCCGGTTCCAATTTCATTTCGGTATTCACGAACACCGGCCCGATGCGGGTCGGAACCATCACCGGCGGCACGGTGGTATTGTCATCCAGCCGCGGCTTCGAGCAGGTGGCCGGCGGCGCCATCAACGCCAGCTTCGCCGATCTTTTGATGAACGGCAGCAGCGGCACGGTAGGCAGCGCGGCGGCGCCGATCAATGTGAATAGCGCCAATCTGGAAGTGGACACGGACGTGCCCTTCCATCTGGCCATACCGGCCGGCGTGTCGCTCAACACAGCCGATTTTTCCGGACCCGTGGCCGCGCTGGGCGCATCCACGCTTACCGGCTCGTCCAATCTGACCAGTTTCGCGCTGGGCAGCGCGGGCGGCGCGCTCACCGCCAATCTTGCGGCAAGCGGCGGCTTCGGCAACGCACTATCGCTCAACGCGCGTGACGGCGGCATCAACGTGACGGCGCTGAATCTTGCGGGCGGCAGCCTGTTCCTGTCCGCCCAGGGCGCCGTAACGGTCAATAACGGCAGTGTCGGCACCCTGAACGTATTCACCTCGGGCAACCCCTTCACCAGCACCGGCACGCTGACTTCGACCGCAACCCTGGTCGTGCAGACATCGGGCGGCAACATCACGACCGCCAACGTCAATGCCGGCACGGGTTTATTCCTGTTCGCCTCGTCCGGCTCGATCGCCACCGGCAACGTCACCTCGGCCGGAAACGTGAACTTCAGTTCCGGCCTGGGCGGCATCACTGCCGGCAACATAAGTTCCGCCGGCAACATCAACCTGAGTTCCAACGGCACGATCAGCGCCGGCACGACAAGTTCCAGCGGCAGTTCCGTCAGCGTGAGCGCCTGCAATACCAACACCTGCAGCGGCGGACTCAACCTGGCGGGGGCGAGCGCCCAGAGCGCCGTATTCCTGTCGGGCGGCTTCGGTCCGGTCAATGTGAGCGGCGCGGTCAGCGCCGGCAGTTCGATCAACATCAACGCCAGCCAGTCCGGCATCAACCTGGCCACGGTCAATTCCACGTCCGGATCGATGAACGTCAGCGCGCGCGACGACATCGTGTTCGACAGCATCAGCCTTACCGGCGCCAGCCAGTTCGGCACGCCGCTGGTGCTGAATTCGCAACAAGGCGCGATACGCACGCGCAACGACAACAGCGCGTACGACATAAGCGCCGACGGTGCCTTGTCGCTGTCGGCCGGCACGACGCTGGGCAACACCGCCTTCGCCCACCCGCTCGACATTCAGGCAGGACAGAGCTTCAGCAGCAATACGCCGGGCGCGAGCCTGAGCGCCGGCGGCAGCGCCGGCACGGCGGCAAACCCGCTGGTGGTGCACCTGACCGGTTCCAGCCAGCGCTCCATCGTGGCGAGCGCCGGCACCTCGCTCAATATCGCGGTGCAGAACAACGACGCCACACCGGTCGCCGACAGTCTGACCGGCCTGGGTCTCACGCTGTCGGCCGCGGGCATAGGCAGCGGCAACAGCGCGCACGTCAGTTCGCAGAACCTGAGCTTGAATATTGCCAGCGACGGCGCCACGCTGACGCTGCCCGACGTGGTGCAGACCAGCGGCCAGTTCGATTTCTTCCGCTTGAATTCCGACGGCGGGCTCAATATCGGCGCGATGCAGCTTGCCAGCAGCGGCGCCAATGCGGTCACGCTCAATGCCGCCGGCAATCTGATCCAGGCAGCCGGCGGCGGTCAGACCGTGAATGGCATACAGGGCGGCACGACGTCGGTCGCCGCGGACGGCAACCTGTCCATCGCCGGCACGGTAAGCGGCGCCGGCAACGTCGCACTGTCGGCCGGCGGCAATCTGAGCGTAGGCACCGCCTTGGACGGTTTTGGCGACGTACAGGCAAGCGGCACCCTGACCATCGCGGCCGGCAGCGATCTGCATGCCGCCAACCTCGCCAGCACCAGCAACATGAATGTCAGCGCCGGCGGACTGGCGCAAATCGGAAACGCCTCGACCAGCGGCGGCTTCGGGCACATCAGCATGGGCGCCATGGACATCGACGCGCAGGCCATCAGTTCCAGCCGCAACGTGAGCATAGGCGCCACCACCCTATCGGCCGGGGCCATCAGCGCCGGCAACGACCTCACGCTGGACCTGGGCGCCGTCGGCACGCTTGCCACCGGCAACATCAGTGGCCAGCGCCATGCCACGATAAGCAGCAGCGGCAATCTGGACCTGGGAAGTCTGCAGGTTACGGCCGGGACCGGCACGCTCAGTCTGAATAGCGGCGGCAGTCTCACGATAGGACCGAATGCGCTGGCCGACGCGCCCGACATCGCGCTGAGCGCCACCGATGCCATCAGCGCCCATCTGAACGGCAGCGCGCTGCGCGAGCTCACGCTCAATGCCGGCGGCACGTTCAACGTGACGGCGGCGCAGTCCTTGCAGTCCCTGGCGATCACCGCACAGGGCGAGCGGCTGGGTGCGTCGTCCGGCGTGAGCGCCGGCGGCGGGGCGCAAACATTCACGGCGGCTTTCGACGGCGGATCCACCACCACGCTCAATCTTGCGGCCGACGTCGAAGCGCCGATGAATTTCTCGTTCTTCGATGTATCGGGCACGGCCGGGCGCCAGTTGGTGCTGGCCAGTTTGGTGTCGTTCGGCGGCAGCATCGATGTGGGCATGGCCACCGGCAATATCGGCGTCACGTCCATCGCGAGCAGCGGCGGCGACATACATCTGAACGCCAGTAACGGCGGAATATTCGCCGTCGGGGCCGGCAGCATCAATGCCGGCGACGTGGGCGGCGGCACGACCAGCGCCGAAGTTTCCCTGCACGCGGAAAACGGCGCCGCAGGAACGGCGGGATCGCCGCTATCCGTCACCAATGCGCTCACCGTCGCGATCGCCGCGCATGACGACATCGGCCTCAATATCGACGCCGGCGCCATCCATCTGGACATCGCCGCCGCGGCCGCAGGCAGCGGCGGCATCGCCATCCAGGCGGACAATTTCCCCGGCTTCACGCTCACGCGCGCCAGCGGCGAACTGGTGCTGGGCCCGGTAGTGCCCACCACGCGCGGCAATTTCGCCCTTACCAGCACCGACGGCGGCATACGCGTGAATGGACTGATCGACGTGAACACGCTCACGTTGGACGCGCAGGGCGGCGATCTGGTGCTTGCCAACGGTGCGGCGCGCAGCATCCACTCGGCAGGTTTCATCGACTTGCACGCGCAGCGCGACATCATCGCGCGGGCCGGCGCCGATGCCGGCGAAAACGTGGATATCGCGGCCGGCAACTTCCTGAATCTGACCGCCGGCCACGACATCCTGCTCGTCGCCGACGGCGGTTCGGTCATGGCGGCGGCAAGCGGCGGATCTTCGCAGAGCGCATCGGCCGGCAACAACATCCTCGTGCAGGGCGGCCGGCTTGCCGGCGCGTTCGCGAAACTCGCCGGCAATGACGACTTCTCGATCAGCGCCGGCAACGACATTTCCATCCTGGGCGGCGGCGGCAACGGCGCCTTTGCGGACGTGCATGGCGGCACGGCGTCTTCGTCGTCCTTCCAGTCGCTATCCGCGCACAATCTGACCGTGCAGGGTGGCAACGGCGACGATGCCTTTGGCGCGCTGCGCGGCGGCACGCAATCCATTACCGGCTTGACCGGGGCCGTGCTGGTGGCAGGCGGCGGCGGCGCCGGCGCCTATGCCCTGATCGAATCCACGCAAGGCTTCCAGTCCATAGGGCGTACGTCCAGTTTCAGCGGCGTCGTGCCCACCGCCAGCATTACCGTGCAGGGCGGCGCCGGCGGCGTGAGCGGTACCAGCAGCAACGCGGCATTTGCGGCGCTGCGCGGCAGGGGCCAGAACATTCTGAGTGCCGGCGACATACGCGTCACGGGCGGCCCGGGCACCAACGCCACGGCCGAAATCAATTCCCAGTCGAATTTCCAGAGCGTAGGTTCGGACAGCTTTTTCTTCAACGATCCGACCAACCACGTGGTGGTCCAGGGCGGCACGGGCAGCGGCGCGTCGGCGCAAATATTCAGCAGCAACGGACAGACCGTACTAGCCACGTTGGACATTTCCGTGCTCGCAGGCAACGTGGCGGGCACCAGTGCACGCATAGTCACCGGCGGATCGTCGCAGCAGGTGGGCAGTTTCAGCACCCAGCGTGTGGTGCTGGCGGCAGGTCAGGCTGCCGATACGTTTGCGGAAATTGCACTGACCACCGCCGGCACCGGATCGCAGTTCGTGCGCAGCGCACAAGGCATCAGCCTCACGGCCGGCAATGGCGACAACGCGTATGCCGGCATCAGCGCGACCGGCAGCGCCAGCCAGAACGTCAACACCTCGGGCAGCCTCAGCCTGAGCGGCGGCACCGGCGGCAGCAGTTCGACGCAGGCCGGCGCGCTGATCGAAACCGCCAACGGCAACCAGAACGTGACGGCATCCGCGCTCACCGTGGTGAGCGGCGCCGGCTTCGCGGATGCCGGCCTTACCACCAACGGCGGCGGCGCCCAAACCATCGCGATCAGCGGCAATATCGACATAGGCACCAGCGCCGGAAACAACAGCGGCACCAATTCCGGCATTGCCGCGCTTGGGGGCGGCAACCAGAGCGTTTCGGCCGGCGGCACCCTGTTCATACACAATGACCACGGCGCCGATCTGGTGGGCATCCTGGCGGTAGGCGGCGGCGCCGGCCAGACGCAACAGGTGCAAGCCGGCACGCTTACCATCGTCAATCACGGCAGCGCCGGACGTGCCGGCCTGCACAGCGACGGCAGTCAGGTGCTCAACGTGACCGGTACCTGCGCCGACGCAAGTTGCGGCATCAGCGTGATAGGGGCTGGCGGGGGCAGCGCCGAAATTTCCGCCGGCGCCGATCAGACCATCACCGCGGACGTGGGTGGATCGAATCCCTACGCCGGTTCGTCCAGCGTGCGCGTCGGCAGCACGACCGCAAGCGGTGCTTCCACCATCAGTGCCGGTGGCACGCTCACGCTCATCGCGGCCGACCTGACCGTGCAGGGCGGCAACACCGCGGCGGCCCAGGCCAAAGTATTGGCCGGCGGCGACATCAACATGAGCACGCTGACCGGGGGCATAGCCGTACTGGGTGGCAGCGCGGGTTCGGCCAGCATAGACCCGAACCTGGTCGATCTGGTCGCCAACGGGTCTATCGACACGACCGGCGGCAGCTCGTCCACGGCCACCGCCACCATCACCGCGGGCACCTTATCCATGGCCGCCACCAACGGCCGCATTTTCGTGACCGGCGGAGCCGCCCCCGCAAGCGTGAGCGCAGTCAGCACCGCGGATATCGTCACCTCGGGCGACCTCGGTTTCGTCCCCAATGCCAGCGACGCCAGTCTGGACGCGGCTTCCGGAGGCACCGTATCGGTAGGCGGAGCGTGCATCAACTGTACGTCCGGCCTGCGCGGCGGGTCTTTCGCGGTGAACGTGATACCGGTGGTACAGGAGCCGACCGTGGAAGTACCGATCGAAGCCGCCGTGGGCGTCAATGACGTGGTGGCCGCCACGGAAAGTTCGTTCGCCAACGCCGACGTGCTGAACGCCCAACTGGAAGATCTGAACGGATCGTCCGCGGAATCGACCGAACTGAACCGCCGCGGCAGCCAGTGCCGCTAACCATCACGGGAACGATCATGCAGGCAACACACAAACAGAAATTGCTCCTCATGCTGGGTCTTTGCGCCGCGGCGGCAGGTGTGCACGCGCAGACCAAGGTCGGCGAGGTGGTGTACGCGCAGGGCATTGCGACCGCCCAGCGCAGTGGCGAAGCGGCACGCTTCGTGGCCAAGGGCGACGCCCTGCTGGAAGGCGACGTAATCACCACCAGCAGCCGCGGCTATGCCGTGCTGAACATGGGCGACGGCGCAAAAATGACGCTGCGCCCCGGCACCGTGTTCGCGGTCGAAAAATACGACCAGAAAGCCGGGCAGGAAAGCGCGATCATGCGCCTGTTCCGCGGCGGATTTCGTGCCGTTACGGGCTTGATAGGCAAGCGCAATCCCAGCGGCGTATCCATCAATACCGTGACCGCCACGATAGGCATACGCGGTACGGAATTCGACGCCCGCCTGTGCACCACCGACTGCCGCCAGGAAAGCCAGCAACTGGCGGAAAGTTCCGGCACGCCTTCGGGTGCGCCGCCCGCGCAGGCCGTCGCGCGCGTGGTGCAATTGAACGGCGCGGCCAGCGCGGTAACTCAGGGGCAAAGCCGCTCGCTGGCGGCCGGGGCCCCGCTGTTCGAGGGTGACGTGATACGCACCTCGGGCGAATCGACCGCGGTGCTGGGTTTCCGCGACGAATCGCGCCTGTCGCTAAATCCCAACACCGCGTTGCGAATTGACAAATTCAGCTATCTCGCCCAGGACAAAGCCGATAACATGTTGTTTCGCCTGCTGCGGGGCGGCTTGCGGGCGGTTACCGGGCTCATGGGCAAGCGCGATCCGCGCAAGGTGCAGTTCCAGACCACCGTCGCAACCATAGGTATACGTGGCACCGGCCTCGACATGAGTTGCGAAGGCCCCTGTGTCGATGCGTCCGAACGCGACGCGGCGGCGGCAGATGCCGGCAACGGCGGCGGCAATTTGCCCGGCGACGGTCTGTTCGTGGTCGACTGGGAAGGCAGCGTGTTCGTCGAAGCACAAGGCCGCAATCAACCCCTGGAGCTGAACCAGACCGCGTTCGTGGACGCACGGGGCCTCATCCGCCTGCTCGCCGCGGTGCCGGAATTCATGCGCAACATGCCTGCGCCGCGGCCGGACCAGGTTCAGGTCGATTGGGGTGCGCTGTTCAATGCCGCAAACGATGGCGGGCTTTACGTATCGGTGCGCGAAGGTTTGGTGGAACTGCGCGCGGGCGGGCAGGTGCTCGCATTGGGGCCGCTGGACGCAGGCTTCCTGAACGAATTCGGCACCGGCGGGCCGCAACGGCTGGAACGCATACCGGAATTCATGCGTCACGATCCGTTCCCCCTGCCCAACCGCTTCGACCCCAACAATGCCCGGATACTGCAATTCCCGGGTGCCAGCACCGGTCAGCCGGGGCAGGATTTATGCAATATGTGAAGATGTGGCGATGAAACCAAGAAATTCACGCAGCAACCGGGCGCTACGACAACTCGTCCTGTGTATGGCCCTGGGTGCCGCCGTGCCGGTGGGCGCGGCGGATGTGGCGATGCCGCAGGAACCTACCGTCGATGTCGCGCAATACGTGGTCGAGGGCGACAATCCGCTGTCCGAAGCCGACACCGCCAGCCTGCTCGCGCCCCATGTAGGCCCGGGGCGCTCGCTGGGGCAGTTGGAAAGTGCCGCCGAGGCGCTGGAGAAATCCATGCGCGCCAAGGGTTTTGCATTTCACCGCGTGATCGTTCCGGCGCAAAAGCCTGCCGGTGGCGTCGTGAAACTGCAGGTGCTGCGCTTCACGCTGGCCCGGGTCGACGTCGAAGGCAATGAAAATTTCAGTACCGACAATATCCGCCGCTCGCTGCCTGCCCTGAGCGAAGGCCAGGCGCCCGACGTGAGCCGCGTGAGCCGCGACATTGCCGCGGCAAATTCCAATCCGGCCAAAGAAGTGCGCGCCACTTTCAAGGAAGGCGAACAACCCGACACCGTAACCGCCACGCTCAAGGTGCGCGACAATCCGCCGCTGGCGTTTTTCGCCGGCCTGAGCGGCAACCGCGCGCTGGGTTCGGCACACGACAACAACGACAGCCTCTACCGGCTGACGCTGGGCGTGCAGCACGCAAATCTGTTCGATCGCGACCAGATCGCCACGGTTTCCTATACCACTGACCCGACCAATGCCTCGGCCGTGAGCCAGTATGGGCTGTATTACCAGATTCCCATTTACGGAACGGGTTTGAGCCTGGCGGCCTGGTACACCTATTCGGACATCGACTCCGGACGCATCGCCGAAGGCGGCGGCTTTTTCGACGTGAGCGGCCGCGGCCAGTTTTACGGCCTGCGCGCGACACAAACGCTGCCCAGGCTGGGTTTGGCCCAGCCCAGCCTGAGCCTGTCGCTGGAAGACAAGCACTACGAAAACAACACCACCATCGTCGGCTTCGGTCCGCTGGGCACCCCGCCGGTGGGTGCGCGCCCGCTTACGCTGCGCTATGCGATCAAGCTCGACGATAGTTGGGGCGCCCTGGGCGCAAATATCGACTATTCCGTCAACACACACGGCGGGGCGTCCAATGGGCCGGACAATTACAACGCCAACAATGCCACGTTCAACTGGAATACCTGGCGCGCCGGGCTGGATGTCGCCACACCTGTGGGCGACTGGCTGCTGTCCGGACGCCTGCGTACGCAATGGACGCATGGCCACCTGATCGCCGGCGAGCAGTTCGGCGTGGGCGGCCAATATTCGGTGCGCGGGCTGCGCGACCGCGAGGTGGCCGGGGACCGTGGCTACCAGTGGAATTTCGAAGCGCTGGGCCCGCAAGTCCTGCTGCCGGCCCTGCAGCCGGTACTGTTCGTGGACGGCGCCCATCTGGGCGGCGTGGGCGGACTGCACGTTGCCCGCGAGGGCGTATTGACCCTGGGCGCCGGCCTGCGCTGGAACTGGCAGCGCAAGCTGGATACTTCGCTGGATTTCGCGCGGGTGCTGGACGGCGTCGCGGGAGGTACCAGTTCCGGCACGACGCGCATGAATTTCTCGGTGTTCTACCGCTTCTGAAGGCGCGGGAAGCGGCGCGGCCGCTTCCGTCCCCAACGCGACCTTGCGGCGAACCGGCACGCGCCGCCGGCTGTCGAATCCTGCCTGAAACGCCTGTCCGCTGCGGGCCGGCGCGATGCGCCGGCTTTTCAGCCACAGCACAGGCTCCCACCATGCCAGGCCCTACAATTGCGGCTCGGCCCATCAACGCCAGCCCCACCTCATGCTCGAACCCGAAGCCATTCAGCACAGCGACGACCTGCAGAAACCGCTGCAGGAAATCCAGCGGCTGATCGAACGCCACCGCCTGGTCGAAGGCCTGGTGCACCGGCAGGAGGGCGCGCGCCAGGAACTGGTCGAGGGCCTGGTACACAAGCAGCACCTGGCAGAACTGTCGGACCGCCTGGAGCACATGCACCCGGCCGACATTGCCTACATCCTGGAAGCGCTGCCGCTGCCCGACCGCCTGCTGGTGTGGGATCTGGTCAAGGTCGAGCGCGACGGCGAAATTCTGCTGGAAGTATCGGACGCGGTACGCGAATCGCTGATCGAGGCGATGGAGCCGAAAGAGCTCATCGCCGCCGCCGAACAGCTGGACGCCGACGAACTGGCCGACCTCGCGCCGGACCTGCCGCGCGAGGTCATGCAGGACGTGTACCTGGCGCTGGATGTCGAAGAGCGCGAGCAATTGCGTGCCGCCATGTCCTACCCGGAGGACGCGGTCGGCGCGCTTATGGATTTCGAAATGGTCACGGTGCGCGAAGACGTGACCCTGGAAGTCGTGCTGCGCTATCTGCGCCTGTTCGACGCCCTGCCCGACCAGACCGACCAGTTGTTCGTGGTAGACCGCCAGGAAACGCTGCGCGGCACGCTGCACCTGGAGCGCCTGCTGGTCAATGATCCGGAATTGCTGGTGAGCGCGGTCATGCGTTCGGCCCCGCTCACGCTGCAACCGGACGACAAGGCCGACGATACGGCGCAGGCATTCGAA
>JAEUNN010000689.1 GCA_016791085.1 Rhodocyclaceae bacterium
GCTGGCGGCCCTCATGACCAGCCGCGACACCGCCGCCGCCTACGGCAGCTGGACCGCGCTCACGGTGCTGTCGATGTCGGCGGTCATGTTCTTGCCGCGCCAGTTCCAGATCACGGTGGTCGAAAATGTCGATGAAAGCCACCTGCGCCGCGCCATCTGGATGTTTCCGGCCTACCTGCTGGCGATCAACCTGTTCGTGCTGCCCATCGCTTTCGTGGGGCTGATGGAATTCGGCCGGCAGGGCACGGATGCCGACATGTTCGTGCTCACCCTGCCCATGTCGCGCCAGCACGAGTGGCTGGCGCTGCTGGCGTTCATAGGCGGGCTGTCCGCCGGCACCGGCATGATCATCGTCGAAACCATCGCGCTATCGACCATGATCTGCAACGACCTCGTGATGCCGCTGCTGTTGCGCCTGCGCGCGCTCACCACAGAGCGCCACGCCGACCTGACCTGGCTGCTGCTGGCCATACGCCGGCTCGCCATCGTCGCCATACTGTTGCTCGGCTATCTGTATTTCCGCCTGGCCGGCGAAGCCTATGCCCTGGTGAGCATAGGACTGATCAGTTTTTCCGCGGTGGCGCAGTTTGCGCCTGCCATCATCGGCGGGCTGTACTGGAAGGGCGCGACGAGGCGCGGCGCGCTGGCCGGCTTGCTGGCCGGATTCGGCGTCTGGGCCTACACCTTGTTGTTGCCGTCGTTCGCGCGCTCGGGCTGGTTGCCGGAGGAATTTCTGACGCAAGGCATGTTCGGCCTGGATTTGCTGCGGCCGCAACAACTGTTCGGTTTGAGCGGGCTCGATCCGACCACCCACGCCTTGTTCTGGAGCATGGCCTGCAATATCGGCGCGCTGATAGGATTTTCGCTGCTGGGGCGCGAAGATGCGCGCGAAGCGACCCAGGCCGAGCTGTTCGTCGACGTGTACAAACACACCTCCGGCGTGGCCGGACCGGCGTTCTGGCGCGGCAGTGCCCATGTCGGCGACCTGATCGGGCTGGTGGCGCGCTTTCTTGGCGCCGAACGCGCGCGCCGCGCCTTCGAACGCTACGCCGCACGGCGCGGCCTGGTCAGCGCCGACCAGTTGCGCGCCGATGCCGACCTCGTGCATTTCACCGAAACGCAGTTGGCCGGCGCCATAGGCTCGGCCTCGGCGCGCGTCATGGTGGCTTCGGTGGTCAAGGAAGAGGCGCTGGGGCTGGACGAAGTCATGAACATACTGGACGAAGCTTCGCAGGTGCGCGCCTATAGCCGCCAGCTGGAACAGAAATCGCGCGAACTCGAAAAGGCCACCGCGGATTTGCGCGCCGCCAATGAGCGGCTTACCGAACTGGACCGGCTCAAGGACGATTTCATGTCCTCGGTGACACACGAGCTGCGGACTCCACTGACCTCGATCAGGGCTTTTTCGGAAATCCTCGTTGACAATCCGACCATGGAGGAAGAGCAGCGCCACGAATTTCTGTGCATCATCACCAAAGAAACCGTGCGCCTCACGCGCCTCGTGAACCAGGTGCTGGACATGGCCAAGCTCGAATCGGGCCGCACCGAGTGGTGCGACGAGCGTGTGGACCTGCGCGAACTGATAGAACAGGCGCTGGCCGCAACCAGCCAGCTGTTCAAGGACCGCGGTGCGGCGATAGAACTGTCCTCGCCCAGCACGGTGCCGGACGTCGTGGCCGACGGCGACCGGCTCGTGCAGGTCATGGTGAATCTGCTCGGCAATGCGGTGAAATTCGTGCACCCCGGCAGCGGCAAGGTCAAGGTGAGCCTACGCATGGACAATGACGACTTCCTGGTCGAGGTGGAAGACAACGGGCCCGGCATACTGGCCGAGGATCAGGGCAAAATTTTCGAGAAGTTCCGTCAGGGCGGCGACGCGCTGACCGGCAAGCCTCAAGGCACCGGCCTGGGATTGCCGATCAGCCGTCAGATCGTGGAACATTATGGCGGGCGCCTGTGGGTGGAGAGCGACCCGCAGCAGCGTCCGGGCGCGCGCTTCATATTCCGGCTGCCGGCCAGCGTGGCGGCGGTGCAGGAAGAGGCGGCATGATCCGGGAAGGCCCGGCGCGCCGGGGCGGGCCTGACTCAGACGCGCCGGGTGGGATACCGGCGCAAACATCAAGCGGGAGGAGATACCGTGCAGAAAAAAGTGCTCATCGTGGACGACGAACCGAATATCGTCATATCGATAGAGTTTTTGATGAAACGCGAAGGATTTGCGACCGTCGTTGCCAATGACGGCGAGGCGGCGCTCGAAAAGATAGCCAGCGAGCGGCCCGACCTGGTGCTGCTGGACGTCATGATGCCGCGCCGCAATGGCTACGAAGTGTGCCAGATGGTGCGCGCCAACCCCGAGCATGCCGGCATGCGCATCATCATGCTCACCGCCAAAGGGCGCGAGACGGAAGTCGCGAAAGGCCTGGCCCTGGGCGCCGACGCCTACATGACCAAGCCGTTCGCGACCAAGGATCTGGTTGCCCAGGTACGCAAACTGCTCGACGTCGACGCGGCATGAGCGCCACGCAGAAATTCGCCCTGCTCGCAGCGGGTGGGGTGATGCTGGTGATCGTGTCCGTGGGCCTCACCGGCGTGGCCGTGTGGGGCGACCTGCCGGCCGCGCTGCAGGACCAGCTGGCGCCGGAACTGTCCTCGCGCGCGGGTATCGCGGGGGTCATGATGCTGGTGTGCGCGGGCCTTGCGGTGGCGGGGCTGCACGCGCTGTTCCGTTCCTATGCGGGCACTGCCGCCAAACTTGCCGAAGAAGCCGAACTGATACTGAGCGCCAACGCCGAGCGCCGCGTCACGGTGGGCGGCGCCTCCGAAATTGCCGCGCTTGCCGGCCTCATCAACCGCATGGCCGACGAGCGGCAAAGTTTGCAGCGCGACGTCGAAGCGAAAATTCTCGAAGCCAAAACTTCGGTCGAAGAGGAAAAAAACCGCCTGGCCGCGCTCATGTCGGAACTTACGCAGAGCGTGGTGGTGTGCAATCTGGATGGCCGCATTCTGCTCTACAACAACCGCGCGCGACTGCAGTTCCGCGCCCTGGGCGAAGGCGGCGGCAAGGGCAGCGTGCCGATCGGGCTGGGTCGGTCGATATTCACGGTGTTCGAGCGCGGCCTCATCGCACACGCGCTGGAAAATATCCAGCATCGCTTGAAGCGCGAAGGTTCGCAGCCGCTCGCCAATTTCGTGACCACCACGCGCAGCGGCCAGCTTCTGCGCGTGCAGATGGCCCCGGTGCTGACCGGCAAGGAAGGCGCCGAGCGCAGCGTGTCGGGCTATGTGCTGTTGCTCGACAACATTACGCGCGAATTCGAAACCGAGGCGCGGCGCGACCGCCACATGCAGGCGCTGACCGAAGGGTCGCGCGCCTCGCTGGGCAATCTGCGCGCCGCGGTCGAAATGCTTTCCGACTACCCGGACATGGACG
>JAEUNN010000299.1 GCA_016791085.1 Rhodocyclaceae bacterium
TCGGCCGCACGATACCATGACGTGGCGGCGCCTGTTTGGTCAGCGCATGCTGCAGCACCCGCGTGAGCCTGGGCGTGGACAGTTTCGCCATGGCCGCGGCATAGGCGCGATCGACCGAATCGAACAGCGCGTCGGTGCCCAAACCCAATAGCGCCGACACGTAATGTATGCGCGCGAAGCCCAGAAAATTCAGTTTGCGCTGGAAATCCGCCTTGACCTGGGTGCGCCGGTAAGTGTCCGCGCCATCCCATTTGTTCATGGCCACCACCAGCGCGCGGCCGGCTTCGAGCACATGTCCGGCGATATGCGCATCCTGTTCGGACACGTCCTGCATGGCGTCGAGCACCAGCACCACCACGTTGGACTGTTCTATCGCCTGCAGCGTCTTGACCACGGAAAATTTTTCCACGCTCTCGAACACCCGCCCGCGCCGGCGCAAGCCCGCGGTATCCACCAGCGCGTAGCGGCGCCCCTGGCGCTCGAACGGAATTTCTATGGCATCGCGCGTGGTACCGGGCAGATCGAAAGCGATCACGCGCTCCTCGCCCAACAGCGTATTGATGAGCGTGGATTTGCCGACATTGGGCCGCCCCACCACGGCGATGCGCGGCGTGGATTGTTCTTCCGCGGGTTCCGGCTCGGCCTCCGGAAATCCGCCCAGCGCGGCTTCGATGAGGCCGCGTACGCCCTCGCCGTGCGCGGCAGAAATGGCGAGCGGCTCGCCCAGCCCCAGTTCGAAAAATTCCGCCATGGCAAGCTGGATATTGCAGCCTTCGGTCTTGTTCACGACCAGCAGCGTGCGGCGGCCGGAGCGGCGCAGACGTTCGGCCACTTCGCGGTCCTGCGCGGTCAGGCCGCTGCGGCCATCGACCAGAAACAGCAACACGTCGGCTTCGGCGATCGCCTGTTCGGCCTGGCGCGCCATTTCCTGCATGATGCCGGACTTGGCCTGAGGCTCGAAGCCGCCGGTATCCACGACGATGTAGGGGCGTTCGCCCAGACGTCCGACGCCATAGTGGCGGTCGCGCGTGAGGCCCGGGAAATCGGCCACCAGCGCATCACGCGTGCGCGTGAGCCGGTTGAACAGTGTGGATTTGCCGACATTGGGCCGGCCGACAAGTACGACGATAGGTTGCACCGGCGCGTCTGCCTCAGCGTAATGCCAGCGCGGTCAGCGTGCCCTGCGCGGTTTGCACCAGCAGGCTGCCGTCAGGCGCGAGGCGCAGCGCGATCACCTGCGATCCGTCGGTGGCATGGCGGCCGGCGATCTTGCCGTCCTCGCGCCCCAGCGCATGCAGATAACCCTGACCGTCGCCGACCACGACCCACTCGCCCATGGCCACGGGACGCGTGACCGAGCGATGCAACAATTTGTCCTGGCGCCAGATGCTGGAGCCGTTGCTGCGGTCGAGCGCATGCACGCCGCCCTTGTCGTCGGTGACATAGACATAGCGGCCGTCGACGTCGAGGCCGTTCACGGAGGACAGATCGCGCGTCCATTCGGTCGAGCCGCCGCCGAGATCGAAACAGCCGGCGCGGCCCTGGAAGGCCACGGCACAGACGTCGCGGCCGGCCACGACCGGATCGGAAGCCACGTCGGCGACGCGCTCCAGTTCGGTCGCACCGCGCGGAATGGCCACCGTGGATTCCCACACCGCGCTGCCGTTGGCAGTCGCAATCGCGACCAGTTTGCCGCCCGGAAAGCCGGCCAGCAGATTGCTTCCGGCCGGCACCAGCCCGACCGCGCTGCGCAGCGTGAGGGCCGGCGTGGAGCGCTGGTATAACCATTTCTGCTTACCGCTGGCGGCATCGAAAGCCACGACCTTGGCGTCTATGGTGCGCGCCACCACGAGATTGTCCACCACCACCGGGGCGGCCAGTATTTCCGAGCCGGCGCGGGCTTTCCAGAGCAACTTGCCGGCTTCGTCGAACACGACAAGTTCGCCCTTGTGGCTGCCCACCGCGACCAGTTTGCCGTCGCTGCCCACGCCGCCGGACAGTTCGACGCCGGCCGGCGTGCGCCACGCCTCACGTCCTTGCTCCAGGCGCAGCACGCTATTGTCGGCGCTGGCGGCAAACACCGCATTGCCGGCCGCGACCGGCGTAAACACGTAATCCCGCGCGGTGCCGACACGCGCGCTCCAGCGCGCGGAAAAATTCGCGCGCACCTCGAAAGCCGCGAGCGGCGTGGGCACCACTTTGGGTGTGCTGGCGAAAGGATTGATCTTGTCGAGAGCCGAACAGCCGGATAGCGCAAGGGCCAGCGCCAGCGTGCCGGCGGCGGAACGCTTCATGCTCCTTCTCCCAGCGCATCCAGCTTGATCTGCAGCATGTCGCGGAAGCCGGTGGCGCGGCTTTGTTGCAGCGTATCGTCGGACTTTTGCTCGGCGATGAGCTTGTCCAGCGCCGAGCGGTAGGCCGCGCGCGCGTCCGCCGGCCTGTTCTGCAGTGCCGCCAGGTCGCCTTTCAGATCGAGGAAGCGCACCGCATAGGGGCCCTCCGGCACGTCATCGACATATTTGCGCGCGTCGTCGTAAGTTTTGCTTTCTATGAGCAGATAGGCGAGGTGCAGGCGGCCGACCAGGCGCAATTCTTCGGGCGCGCCGTTGGCGACCACCCAGGCCAGTTGCGCGCGGGCGTTTTCCATGTCTCCGGCCTGCAGTTGCACGCGCGCCGCGAGCAGCGCCCCCAGCCCGGCATAGGTGGTGCCGGAATATTTCGCCAGCAGTTCGCCCTGCGCATCGCGCACGCGCTTGGCGAATTCGCGCGCCTTGGCGTCATCGTTGCGCTCGCGCGCGGCAATGCTGTCGGCGGCGGCCTTTTCCAGCACCATATAGATTTGGCTCGCCATTTGCGCCTGCGAGCCGCGGTAATAATTCCAGGCCTGCCAGCCCACGGCCAGCATGGCCAGGCCCGCCACGACCCATGAAGCAAGATTGCCCCAGCGGTCCCACCACGCTTTCAGCGTGGCAAGTTGTTCCTGTTCTTCGAGGTCATAGGTTGCCATCGTTTTCATCCTCGTCGCCGAGCAGGAAATCCGCCACCTGCAGGGCCAGTTCGTCGCGTCCCACGCGCACCTGCGCGCGCGCCTCGCGCAAAGGTTTAACCGTTACGGCGTCGGCACTTACTTCGTCCTCGCCGATAATGAGCGCAAGCTGCGCCCCGCTGCCGTCGGCGCGCTTCATTTGCGCCTTGAAATTGCCGCCGCCGGCATGCAGCTGCACGGCGAATCCGGCATCGCGCATTTCTTCCGCCACCGCAAATGCCACGCGCGCGGCCTGACTGCCGTCGTGCACCACATACAGGTCGGGCGACTCGATCAGCGCG
>JAEUNN010000746.1 GCA_016791085.1 Rhodocyclaceae bacterium
AGAAAAGGCGGCGGAACTGGCCTATTCGGGACAATTGCTGGAACGCGTGCGCGTCAAGGCGCCGCGCGACGGCATCGCGGTATTTTCGGATACGCGCGACTGGCTGGGCAAAGCCGTCACGACCGGCGAGCGCGTGCTGCAAATCGCCGATCCGGCGCGCGCCGAAATGAGCTTGCGCCTGCCGGTGGGCGATGCCATAGAACTTGCGCCGGATGCGTCCGTCACCCTGTATCTGACCACCGCCCCGCAATACGCCTATGAGGGCCGCCTCAGCTATGCGGCCTACCGCGCCGAAGTGGCGCCCGACGGCATGCTGGCCTACAAGCTCAAGGCCGATTTCGCGCAGGGCGAAACACCGCCGCGCATAGGGCTCACGGGCACCGCCAAGGTCTATGGCGGCTGGGTGCCGCTGGCGTATTACGTGCTGCGGCGGCCGCTCGCGGCGCTGCGCCAGCGCCTGGGCTGGTAGGCGGACATGCCGGCACCATTGCCCCGCGCGGCCGCCGTGCTGCCGGCCTTGCGCCAGGACCTGGGCCTGCATGAGGCGCAGGCCGACGCCGACGGCGCACCGGCCTGGAATCTGCACGATCCGGCGGCCAACCGCTACTACCGCATAGGGTGGGCCGCGTTCGAAATTCTGTCGCGCTGGCAGATGGGCAGCGCGGGCGCCATCGCCACCAGCGTGAGCGCCGAAACCACGCTGGATCTGGGCAGCGAGGATGTGGCCGGGGTGCTGGAATTCCTGCAGCAGCATCACCTGCTGGAATGCCGCAGTTCTGCCGACAGCGCGCGGCTCGCCGCCGCCCATGCGGCCGGGCGCCTGCACTGGTCGCGCTGGCTGCTCAAGAACTACCTGTTTTTCCGCATCCCGCTGCTGCACCCGGACGCGCTGATCGCGCGCCTGGCGGCGCGCCTGGCCTGGCTGTTCCGGCCCGGCTTCTGGGGCGCGGCGGCGCTGGCCGCGGGGCTTGCGCTGGTATTGGTGCTGCGCCAGTGGGACAGTTTCGTGCACACCTTTTCCGCCTGGAACGACTGGGAAGCCGCGCTGGCATTCGCGGCGGCGCTGTCGGTATCGAAAATCGCGCATGAAATGGGGCACGCGCTCACGGCGCGCCATTTCGGCTGCCGCGTGCCGTCCATGGGCGTGGCGTTTCTGGTGTTGTGGCCGGTGCTCTATACGGACACCACGGAAGCCTGGAAATTGCCCGCGCGGCGCGCGCGCCTTGCCATCGGCGCGGCCGGCATGGCGGCCGAATTGCTGCTCGCG
>JAEUNN010000797.1 GCA_016791085.1 Rhodocyclaceae bacterium
AATTTCGAAATATGGGCCCGGCTGTTCCTCGACCGGCGCGATCCGGCCGACCTCACGCTGGAACTCAAACAGGCCATGGCATGAACATTCTTTACGTCTGTCACCGCTTTCCGTTTCCACCCAAGCGCGGCGGAAAAATCCGCCCGTTCAACATGATTCGCCACTTCACCGAGCGCGGCCACCGCGTCACGGTGTGCTCGCTTGCACGTTCGGCGCCGGAGGCGGAAGAAGGGCGCGGTCTCGCCAAGCATTGCGCGCACTACGAAATGGGCGTGGTGGATAACCGCATACAGACCTTGCGCATGGTGGCCCGGCTGCCGCTAACGGTGCCCTCGTCGATGGGCTTTTTCTACAGCCCCGATCTGGCGCGCGCGGTACGCGAACTGCTGGCGCGCGAAAAATTCGACCTCATATTCGTGCACTGTTCGTCGGTCGCGCAGTATGTGGAACAGGTGACCGGGATACCGAAAATTCTCGATTTCGGCGACATGGATTCGCAGAAATGGCTGGAATACGCCAATTACAAGCCCTGGCCCCTGTCCTGGGGCTATTGGCTGGAAGGCGGCAAAATGCTGCGCGCGGAAAAGCGCCTGGCCGGCCGCTTCGACCTCTGCACCGCCACCACGCGCGCGGAATGGGAAACGCTCAAGTCCTATGGCGTGGAGGTCGATACGGACTGGTTCCCGAATGGCGTGGATAGCGAATTTTTCAAGCCCGCCGACGCGGCTTACGACGCTGACACGATTTCGTTCGTGGGACGCATGGATTACTTTCCCAATCAGGAATGCATGTTCGACTTCTGCCGCAGCACCTTGCCGCTGATTCAGCGTGTGCGCCCACAGGCCAAACTCCTGATCGTGGGCGCCGATCCCAGCCCGGCGGTGCGCAAACTGGGTGAGCTGCCCGGTGTGACGGTAACCGGGTCGGTGCCGGACGTGCGGCCTTATCTGCAACGGTCGGTGGCCATGGTGGCTCCGCTCAATATTGCGCGCGGCACGCAGAACAAGATACTCGAAGCGATGTCCGTGGGCGTTCCGGTGGTCACCAGCCGCACCGCCGCCGGCGGCGTGGATGCCGAGGATGAGGCGCATTTTCTGGTGGCCGATACGCCACAGGATTATGCCGACCGCCTGGTGCGCCTGATGAGCGACGCCGCAGAACGCAAGCGCCTGGCCGTGGCAGGCCGCGCGCGCATGTTGTCCAACCATAGCTGGTCCGGATCGATGCAGCGCCTGGATGCCATCGTCGAGCGCTGCGTGCGCAATTTCCGGCCCCAGGGTGCCGTGCTGGCGCCCCATGCCTGAGGCGCGCTGCGCCGCACTTACAACTACAGATACTGTTTTTTGGACTATCAGGACTACAAATGAAAATCAGCATATTCGGACTGGGCTATGTCGGTGCCGTATCCATGGCTTGCCTCGCGCGCGACGGCCACCACGTGATAGGCGTCGACGTCGAACCGGCCAAGCTCGACTTGATCCGCTCCGGCAAAACGCCGGTCGTGGAAGAGGGCATGATAGAACTGGTCGCGTCGGTCGTAGCGAGCGGGCGCGTGCAGGTCACCACCGATGCGGCGCAGGCGCTGCAGGACAGCGAAGTGTCGCTCATCTGCGTCGGCACTCCATCGGCCGCCAATGGCAGCCAGGACCAGTCGGCCGTGCTGAGGCTGGCCGCCGATCTGGGCCGCGCGCTGGGCGACAAGACCGAGCCGCACGTATTCGTGTTCCGCTCGACGCTGGTGCCGGGCACCGTGGAAGACGTGCTGCGGCCCATCATTGAACGCGAATCCGGCAAGAAGGACGGCGTCGATTTCCACGTCTGCTTCCAGCCTGAATTTTTGCGCGAAGGCAGTTCCATCAAGGATTACGACAAGCCGCCTTTCACCATCGTGGGCGCCAATCACGAATACGCGGCGGACAAGCTGCGCGAACTGTTC
>JAEUNN010000803.1 GCA_016791085.1 Rhodocyclaceae bacterium
GCAACCCGATCCGGCCACCGGCGCGCGCGCCGTGCCGATCTATCAGACCACGTCCTTCGTGTTCGATACGCCCGAACATGCCGCCAGCCTGTTCAATCTGCAAACTTTCGGCAACGTCTATACGCGCCTGTCCAACCCGACCACGGCGGTATTCGAAGAGCGCATGGCGGCGCTGGAAGGCGGGCGCGCCGGTCTGGCCGCGGCATCCGGCCTGGCCGCGCAAATGGTGGTTTTCCTGACGCTGGCCCAGGCCGGCGACCATATCGTGGCGGCGCGCCAGCTGTATGGCGGTTCCTACAGCCAGCTCGATGTAAGTCTGCGCAAGCTGGGCATAGAAACCAGCTTCGTGGATGGCGACGACGCGGACGCCTACGCGCGCGCCATCACGCCGCGCACGCGCGCCGTGTATGCCGAAATTATCGGCAACCCGCGCCTCAACGTGCTGGACGTGGAAGCCGTGGCGGCGGTCGCGCATGCGGCGGGCGTGCCGCTGGTGGTGGACAGCACGCTGGCCTCGCCCTGCCTGTGCCGGCCCATGGAACATGGCGCCGACATCGTGGTGCATTCGGCCACCAAATTCATAGGCGGTCACGGCACCACGCTGGGCGGCGTAATGGTCGAATCGGGCAAATTTCCCTGGGACAACGGCCGCTTCCCGCAAATGACCGAGCCCTCGCCGGGCTATCACGGCGTGCGCTTTTACGAAACTTTCGGCAATTTCGGCTTCAGCATGAAGGCGCGCATGGAAACCTTGCGCACCTTCGGGCCGGCCTTGTCGCCCTTCAATGCTTTCCTGCTGCTGCAGGGCCTGGAAACTTTGCCGCTGCGCATGGAGCGGCATTGCACCAACGCGGCCGCAGTGGCGCAATTTCTGGCGCAGCATCCAGGCGTGGCCTGGGTGAATTATCCCGGCCTGGAATCCAGCCCCTACCGCGCGCTGGCGCGCAAATACCTGCCGCACGGTGCCGGCGCCATCCTGTCGTTCGGCATCAAGGGCGGGCTTGCG
>JAEUNN010000804.1 GCA_016791085.1 Rhodocyclaceae bacterium
CAGACTGGAAAACCGCAACGCCCTGTTCGGCATCGTGCAGGGCGGCATGTATGAAGATTTGCGCAGCGAATCGGCACAAGGCCTGCTGCAACTGGGCTTCGACGGCTATGCCATAGGCGGCCTGTCGGTCGGCGAACCCAAAGAAGATTTGGCGCGCGTGCTTGCCCACACCTTGCCGCAACTGCCGCGCGAGCGGCCGCGTTACCTGATGGGGGTGGGCACGCCGGAAGATTTCGTGCTGGCCGTGGGCCTGGGCGTGGACATGTTCGACTGCGTGTTGCCGACCCGCAATGCGCGCCACGGCATATTGATCACGCGGCACGGCGACCTGCGCATCAAGAACGCGCGTTTTCGCAGCGACACGCGGCCATTGGACGACAATTGCGACTGCTACACCTGCCGCAATTTCACGCGCGCCTACCTGCACCACCTGTTCCGCGCCAACGAAATGCTGGGGCTGCGCGCCAACAGCCTGCACAACCTGCACTATTTCCACCGCCTCATGGACCGCCTGCGCGCGGCCATCGTGGCAGGCGATTACGCCGCAACCGCCGCCGCGATCACGGCCGAACGCGCGCGTGGCGTGGATTGAACGCCGGCCCGCGCCACGCGCCGCCGCAATGCTCTAGCAAAAACTCGCGGGCGAGGCGACTCGGCTGCTAAAATGCGCGGTTTATTCCCGATCCAGTGGAGTTCAAATTGCTGATTTCGAATGCTTACGCTCAAGCTGCGGGCGCCGCCTCCCAGGATCCTTTGGCAGGTCTGGGCAGCATATTGCCCATGGTGGTCATTTTCGCGGTCATGTGGTTCCTCATGATACGGCCGCAGATGAAACGCGCGAAAGAGCAAAAAGCCATGATCGAAGCGCTCGCCAAGGGCGATGAAGTGGTCACCCAGGGTGGCGTGGCCGGCCGTGTGGAAAAACTTGGCGACACTTACATCCAGCTCGAAGTGGCCGAAAACGTCAAAATCGCGGTCGCCAAGAACGCCGTCGCGGCGGTGCTGCCCAAGGGCACGCTCAAATCGCTGTAAGCGGAACGCCGCCACGGCGGCGTACCCGCCCACTGATGCACATCCAGCCATGAACCGCTACCCGACCTGGGCCAACGCCCTCATTCTCCTCGTCGTGATCTGGGGCGGCCTGTTCACGCTGCCGAATTTTTTTGGCGAGGCGCCCGCCGTACAGGTATCCAGCGCCCGTTCCACGGTAAAGGTGGACAGCCGCCTGCAGGCCCAGGTGCAGGACATACTGACCGGCGCCAAGCTGGAGCCGCTGTCCATGCTGTACGACGGCAATAGCGTGCGCGCGCGTTTTGCCGACGTCGATACGCAGCAGAAGGCCAAGGATGTGATCGCGCATGCGCTCAACCCCGACGCCGCCAGCCCCGATTACGTGGTGGCCTTGAACCTGCTGTCGCGCTCGCCGTCCTGGCTCACGTCTATCCATGCGCTGCCCATGTACCTGGGGCTCGATCTGCGCGGCGGCGTGCATTTCCTGCTGCAGGTGGACATGCAGGGCGCGCTGGCCAAGCGCCTGGATTCGACCGCTTCCAGCCTGCGCACCGAATTGCGCTCGAAAGACGTGCGCCACAGCGGCATTGCACGCGTGCCGGGCGGCATACAGTTCAAATTCCGCGACGCGGCCACGCGCGACAAGGCGCGCGGCGTAATCCTCGACGCAGCACCCGACCTGCAGGCCGCGCTGAGCGAACAGGGCGAAGATTTCCTGCTCACCGCCACGCTCAAGCCGGCCGCGGAGCGCGACGTGCGCGACTCGGCGATCAAACAGAACATCAGCACGCTGCACAATCGCGTGAACGAAATGGGCGTGGCCGAACCGGTCATCCAGCAGCAGGGCGCCGACCGCATCGTGGTGCAGATGCCGGGCGTACAGGATGTCGCGCGCGCCAAGGAATTGATCGGCCGCACCGCCACGCTGGAAGTACGCCTGGTCGATGAGGCCGCCATGGCTTCCGGCGACGTGTCGGGCGCGGACCTGTTCCCGGAGCGCAAGCGCGACGGCAGCGTGTCCTCGGTGCCGCTCAAGAAACAGGTCATCCTGACCGGCGAACATATCGTCGGCGCCGCGGCCGGCTTCGACAGCAACCACAGCCCCGACGTGAATATCACGCTGGACGATACCGGCGGGCGCATCATGCGCGACACCACGCGCGACAACGTGGGCCATCTGATGGCCATGGTGCTGTTCGAAAAAAATCGCGGCGAAGCCATTTCGGTGGCGCGCATCCAGGGCGAATTCGGCAACCGCTTCCAGATCACGGGCCAGTTTTCGCCACAGGAAACCAATGACCTGGCCATCCTGCTGCGCTCCGGTTCGTTGGCCGCGCCCATGGAAATCATCGAAGAGCGCGTGATCGGTCCTTCCCTGGGCGCCGAGAACATCACCAAGGGCATACATTCGACCATGGGCGGTTTCGTCGCGATCGCGCTGTTCATGATCGTGTACTACCGCGGCTTCGGCGCCATATCGGTGGTCGCGCTGGGCTGCAACCTGTTGTTGCTGATGGCGCTGCTGTCGGTGCTGCAGGCCACGCTCACCTTGCCCGGCATCGCCGCGATGGCGCTCGCGCTGGGTATGGCCATCGACGCCAACGTGCTCATCAACGAGCGCGTGCGCGAAGAACTGCGCATAGGCATGACGCCGCAAGCCGCCATCCACGCCGGCTACGAGCGCGCCTTCGCCACCATCCTAGATTCCAACGTGACCACGCTGATCGCCGGCATCGCGCTACTGGCTTTCGGCTCCGGCCCGGTGCGCGGTTTCGCGGTGGTGCACTGCCTGGGCATATTGACGTCCATGTTCAGTGCCGTGCTGGTGTCGCGCGCCATCGTCAATTTCATCTATGGCCGCCGCCGCAAACTGGAAAGCGTGTCGATCGGCCAGGTCTGGAAGCCCGGCGTCGAATCCGGCCGCGCCCGCTAGTCCTTCTGCCAGGATAAACAAGCATGGAATTTTTCCGCATCCAGCGCGACATCCCGTTCATGCGGCATGCGCTGGTGTTCAATGTCATTTCGCTGCTCACGTTTCTGGCCGCGGTAGGGTTTCTGGCGGTACGCGGCCTGCACCTTTCGGTCGAATTTACCGGCGGCACGCTGGTGGAGGTGCGCTATGCCGCCCCGCCCCAGCTCGAAAAGCTGCGTGAGGATTTGACCCAGGCCGGCTATTCCGACAGCCAGGCGCAAAATTTCGGCAGTTCCCGCGACGTGCTGGTGCGCCTGCCCAACAAGCCGGGCACGCAAACCGCCAAGCTGTCGGAAGCGCTGCAGCCGGTACTTGCCGGCGCTGGTCCGGACCCGGTCATCACGCGGGTCGAATACGTCGGCCCGCAGGTCGGCAAGGAACTTGCCACCGACGGCGCGCTGGCGTTGCTGGTGGTGATCGGCGGCATCGTGCTGTATCTGGCGCTGCGTTTCGAATGGCGGTTCGCGGTCAGCGCCATCGTCGCCAACCTGCACGACGTGGTGATCATCCTGGGGTTTTTCGCGTGTTTCCAGTGGGAATTTTCATTGCCGGTGCTGGCCGCCGTACTTGCGGTGCTGGGCTATTCGGTCAATGAGTCGGTGGTCGTGTTCGACCGGGTGCGCGAAACCTTCAAGAAAAAGCGCGGCCTCACCACGCCGCAGGTGCTCGACCACGCCATCACCAGCACCATATCGCGCACCATCATCACCCACGGCAGCACCCAGATGATGGTGCTGTCCATGCTCATATTCGGCGGGCAAACCCTGTTTTATTTCGCGCTGGCCCTGACCATAGGCATATTGTTCGGCATCTATTCCTCGGTGCTGGTGGCAAGCCCGCTGGTCATGTGGCTGGGCGTATCGCGCGAACAATTCATACAGCCGAAAAAGGAAAAGCAGGACGCCGTGGTGTGACGGCGCCCGGCCGGTTTTCGGCCGGCGCTTTTCCGGGCGCTCAGTCGCCGGCTTTGTAGCCGGCGCGCAGCACCGCCTGCACCAGTTCCGCCACCGCGCGCACGTCCATTTTTTCCATGACGCGGGCGCGGTGCACTTCGACCGTCTTGATGCTGATGCCCAGGTCGTCGGCAATCTGCTTGTTCAGGCGGCCCGCCACGATAAGCCGCATGACTTCGGTTTCGCGCTCGGTCAGCGATTCGAGCCGGCGCAGGTCATCCAGCGTTTCATGGTGGCGCGCGCGCATTTCGCGTTCGCGCGCGAGGCACTGTTCGACCAGTCGGACGAGTTCCTGG
>JAEUNN010000314.1 GCA_016791085.1 Rhodocyclaceae bacterium
GCGCCGCGCTGGGAGCGTGGGCGTCTGGCTCGCGCGGTCAGGGCCCCGCGCATGCGCCCGCGCCGTCACAGCGCAGGCGCTGTCTGTGCGCGTTCCCAGGGCGGCGGCGCGGCGAACACTTCGACCAGATAGTCTATGAACACGCGCTGTTTCGGCGCCATGTGGCGGGCCGGTTTATATACGGCGTAGAGCGCGCTTTCCTCGAATGCCACATGCTCGGTCAGGAGCGCGATCAGGCGGCCGCTCTGGATGTCTTCGCCCACCACGTAGTTGGGCAGCAGCACCACACCGGCGCCCGCGCGCGCCATGTGGCGCAAGGTTTCCGCGTTATTTACCGAACAACTGCCGGCGACGCTCACGGTTTCCACGGCGTCGCCGCGGCGGAAGCGCCAGCTCGACAGCGCCAGCGAACTGGAATGGGTAAGGCAGTCGTGGCGGGCCAGGTCGGCCGGCGTGGCGGGCTGGCCGCGGCGCGCCAGATAGTCGGGCGCCGCGCACAGGCTCCAGCGCAGCGCCACCAGTTTGCGCGCCACCAGGTTTTCGGCGGGGCCCATGGAAATGCGCAGGGCCAGGTCGAAATCCTCGGCCAGCAGATCGACCACGCGGTCGGTCGCTTCGACCTCCAGGCGCACTTCCGGATAGCGCCGCAAAAAACCGGCCAGAAGCGGCGCCATGTGCAACATCGTGAAGGTCGAGGAGGCGCTCACGCGCAGCAGGCCGCGCGGCGCCACGGCCAGATTGGCCACCGTGTGGGCGGCGTCCTCGGCTTCGCGCGCGATGCGCGCGCAGTGCTCGTAATAGGCCTGGCCGACTTCGGTCAGTTTGAGCTGGCGCGTGCTGCGGTTGATGAGGCGTACCTTGAGGTCGGCTTCGAGCTGCGCGATGCGTTTGCTCACGGCCGATTTGGCAATGCCGGCGCGGCGTGCGGCGGCGGAAAAACTGTGTGCTTCGACCACCTGCGCGAAAAGCAGCATGGATGCCAGTTTGTCCATATTCGTGGGTCCAGATAGTTTCCAGATTGGAAACAATCATATTCCCGAATACGGCCTAGTCAAGCTTGGCCAGAAGTCTAAGATGCCACTCAGCAGCGCCGAAAATTGGCGCTGCAGGCGCGGAGGCCCGGTATGCGCGGGGCCCCGCCGGATCGCAACCCCAAGCAGGAGAGTGTTCAAATGAGAAACAATCGCCCCTACGAGCCTATTTCCCGCAGCTTGCGTCTTTTGCCGGCTTTGAGTGCTTTTGCGCTTGCCGTGGTGGTGGCGCTGGCGGGTTTGTATGCCGAAAGCGACCCGGAGCTGCTGTCCAATCTGCCCACCGTGGTGGCCTACGGACGTTGAACCGCTCGCGCAACCCAGCCGCAAGGAAATCGTCATGATCCCGCACAGCATGGCCCAGCCGGGCCTCTCCAGACAGATCGCCGAATTGTTGAGTGCCGGCGCAAGCGCGCTCATGCCGGTGGCCGCGCGCCTTGCGCCGGGAGCGGTGCTGCGCTGGGCGTTGGACCGCATGCTGGCGCGTGCACCGCGCGCGCTGACCGCGTCCGAACGCGAGTTGTTCGGCGCGGCGCGCGCCTCCAGCCTGCGCGTGGGGAATTTGCGCGTGCCGGTGTGGGAGTGGGGCGAGGCGGGTGCGCCGCGCCTCGTGTTCATGCATGGCTGGGGCGGGCGCGCGGCGGATTTTGCACACCTGATCCGCTTTTTCGCGGCCAGCGGCTATCGCGTGAGCGCATTCGATGCGCCCGGGCACGGCGCCGCGCCGGGCGAGCCCTGTTTCGCCGGCATGCTGGAAGCCAGCAATGTGGTGCTGCGCAGCCTGGGCCGCATACAGGCCGTGGTGGCCTACGATTTCGGCGCCTGGGCCTATGCGCGCACGGCCGCCGCCGGCCAGGCGCAACAGGCGGTACTGGTGGCGCCGCCGGCCGATCTGGAGCCGGCCACGCGCGCCTTCGCGCGCCGCCACAAGCTGCCGGAAACCCTGCAACGGCGCCTGCGCCAGAAACTTGCGGCGCTGTGCGGTATGCATGACCTGGCCGAACATTATGCCGGGCGGCGTGCCGGCCTGCCGGACGCCACGCTGGTGGTGCACGATCTGGGCGAGCCCGGCTTGCCGCCGGCCCACGCCGCGCGCATCGCGCGCGCCTGGCCGGGCGGACGGCTATTCAGCACCGCCGGCCTGAGCGCCGGTGCGCTGCTCGCCGATCGCGGCGTGGCCGAAGCCATACGCGATTTTTTGCGCGGCGGTTTCGAGGTTCCGCAGGCCTATCCGCAAGAACTCGAATCCACCTGGAGCGCACCCGACGGCACGCGCCTGAGCGTGCGGCCCATGCGTCCCGGCGACGTGGACCTGGAAACGCGCTTCGTGCGCGAACTGTCGCCGCGCACGCGCTACCAGCGCCTGCTCGGCCTGCGCAAACTGAGCGCCGGCATGATCGCGCGCCTGTGTCACGTCGATTACCGCCGCGAACTGGCGCTGGTGGCGCTGACCGAAACCGCCGCGGGGCCGCGTCTGGTGGGCGTGGCGCGCTATGTGGCGACGGCCGGCATGGATGCCACGGAAATCGCGCTCACCATCGCCGACGACTGGCAGGGCCGCGGGCTGGGCAGCGCATTGCTCGGGCGCCTGGTCACGGCCGCGCGCGCACGCGGCGTGGGCCGGCTGGACGGCATTACGCTGGCCGACAACGCCGGCATGCTGGGTCTGGCCGCCAAACTGGGTTTCGATGCCGCGCATGATGCCGAGGACAGTTCCGTGCTGCGCTTGAGCCTTGCGCTTTGAGCCGGCGCCGCTTACCCGCCGGCCTGGATTGCCGCCTGCGCGCGGATGCAGCGTGCGCGCCGCTCTGCGACGGGAGCGCCGCGATCGCCGCAGGCTCGGCGCTGCCCTGACCGGTCACGCGCCCGCGTCGGCCGGGCCTTCGGTTCCCGCGTGCGGCGCCATGATGTGCCGGATGCTGGCGCCGCACAGGCCGCTCACGGCCTGCGCAACCAGCGCGCGATGGCAGTGCCGGTAGTCGGCTTCCATGCACAGCAGCGCGCTCGGCGCCGCGCCGGCAAGTTCGCACACCTTGGCGAGCGCCGCCTGCTGCCCGGCCAGATGGGCCAGAAAATCCGCGCGATAGCGTTCCCAGTCATGGTCGGCCCGGTACTGGTCGCGTATCGCGCGCGGGCAGCCCAGTTCCACGATATGCAGGTAATCCAGCCCGGCCTGCGCGAGGGACGCCGCCAGCGCCTTTTTCGAGAACGCCGGTTTGCGCGGCCACGGCATTTCCCGCACATCTATGACCCGGTGTATGTCATGGCTCACGAGTAAGGCCAGGAAGCTGTCTCTATCGTGGCCGGAATAACCTATGGTGGATAGGCCGATCATCGGGTCCCCCTGGCGCGCAAATGCGCTTGCGGCCTTGCGCCGCGGGTGCCGCCAACAACAAGGCGCGGGATGGAGTGCTCATGGCGTGCTTTAGTCGCATCCGGCAGCTGTGACGGCCGTCGTGCGGGTGGGCATGGTCCCGCCCGGCCTCGCGGCCGCCGGCGGTCCGGCGCCGCAACGTGCCGCGCATGCGACGGCGCAGAGTTCCGGACCCATCCTGGCGCGCGAGCAATTCGCGGCCGAAGGTAAGCGTAACCCCAACCCACGAGGCATTCAGATTGATATCCGATCTTGCAGTTCCCATCAAAGCCCCCGCCCATGCGAGCGAGGCGCGCGGCGCGCGCTGGCGTTTCGTGCTGGTGGATGCGGCGGCGCTATTGTTCGTGCTGTGGAGCGGCGCTGCGCT
>JAEUNN010000827.1 GCA_016791085.1 Rhodocyclaceae bacterium
GGGTGGCTTGAAGATCGACATGACGTTTGCCAAGACGCTCGACGACACGACGGCGCACGCGCTGAAGTTGTCGTTCGCGGGTGCGGCGATCACCGTGTCGGCCGATGGTGCGACGCTCGGTACCTATGGCTTCAATTCGGCCCTGGTGGACGGCGGCTTCGGTCTGGTGTCGTTCGGTGGGAACACGTCCTTCGACAGCATCGCGATCCGCACCAACGACCCGGCGTTCCAGGGTTCGACACCCGCGATGCCGTCGGTGTCGGTGGGCGACGCCGTAATGCTGGAAGGGGCCGCGGGCACCACGGCGACCGCCCAGCTCACTGTGACCTTGTCCGAGGCGGCGGGGACCGCCACGACCATCGACTGGACGACCGTGAATGGCAGCGCCAGCGCCGGGGTGGATTACAGCCTGCGCTCGGGTACCGTGACCTTCGCGGCCGGCAGCACCAGTGCGACCATCACCGTCCCGATCACCGGCGACGGCCAGTGGGAGGCCGACGAGACCTTCAACATCGTGCTGTCCAACCCGGTTGGCCTGGTGCTGGCCGACGATACGGGTGTGGTGACGATCACCAACGACGATGCACAGCCTGCCGTGTCCGTGGCGGCCAGCGATGCGACGGGCGCCGAGGCGGCGTCCAACCCCATCGCCTTCACGGTGAGCCGCTCGGCCAACCTGGTCGGCGACATCGTCGTCAATCTGGGTTGGGCCGGCAGCGCGACACTCGGTGCGGACTACACGGTCAGCGTGAGCGGCGGCGTGTTGTCTGCCGATCGGTCGACCCTGACCCTGGCGTCAGGAACGTCGAGCGCGACACTTACGGTCACGCCGGTGGACGACACGGCGATCGAGTCTTCCGAGACCGTGACCCTCACGCTCAATGCCGGCAGCGGCTATGCGGTGGGCACGGCGTCGGCCAGCGGGACGATCGCCGACAACGATGCGCTACCCACGCTGTCCGTCGCGCCGGCTTCGGTGACCGAAGGCAATACCGGCACGAAGACGGTGGCGGTGACGGTGACTTTGTCGGGGCCGAGTTCGACCACGGTCACGGTGGCATACGCCACCGCCAACGGCACGGCGACGGCGGGCTCCGATTATCAGAGCACCAGCGGCACGCTCACGTTCGCCGCCGGCGTGACATCGAAAACCTTCAACGTCACGATCATCGGTGACCGCGTCACGGAATCGAACGAAACCTTCCAGGTCTTGCTGTCCAACCCCAGCGGGGCGACGATCGCCACCGGCAGCGCGACGGTTACCATCGTCGATGACGAAAAAGCCTTGACGGCAGCGCAGACTAGCTCGACCGACGCGGTTGCCGACGTGCAGGCGCGACCGGAACACAGCGCCGCGCCGCCGGCCGCGCCGAGCCAGGCCGAGTTGCAGGCGCTGGCGGCCGAGGCGCTGCGCCGCCTGCCGCTGAGTGACGCGGGGCGCGCGCGGCTCGGGACGGTCAGCGTGTCGGTGGCCGACCTCCCCGGCCTCGAACTCGGTGAGTATCGCGATGGCGCGGTGCTGATCGATGTCGATGCGGCCGGCAAGGGCTGGTTCGTAGACCCGACCCCCGGGGACGATAGGGAATACGGTGGCGACGGCTTGGCCGACTTTGGCCCGGCCACGCAGCGCATGGACCTACTTTCCGTGGTCGCCCACGAGTTGGGCCACGCCGCCGGCCTGGACCACGAAGGTGGCGGCCTGATGGGCGACACCCTGGCGGTCGGCACGCGAACGCTGCCGCCGGTGTCCGCCAGCGTCCAGGCCGCAGACCCGGCGCTG
>JAEUNN010000325.1 GCA_016791085.1 Rhodocyclaceae bacterium
TTTTTCGGCGAGTCGGTGACCACCCTGCAATTGATAGAACTTGCCCGCGATGCGCGCATGGAAGGGCTCAAAAGCGCGCCCGACTTTGCGCCGCTGCAGGATGCCTGCCGCGACCTGGACAAGGCCGCGCGCGATCTGCGCTTGGCCATACCCGACGAAAACGCGCGCTTTGCAGCGCGCGACGCGGAAGCACGGCCCTTGTTTGCGCCGGCGCTGGAAGCGGCCGCCAAACGGCTCGACGAACTTGCCGCGCTGCTGGGCCAGCAGGCCGAACGATCGGAAGATCTCGCAAATTGTTCCGAACGCGCCCAGGAACTGGCCGGCCGCCTTGGCCGCTGGTGCGCCGGCGATGTGCCGGACAGCGTGCGCTGGGTCGAGCTCTATACGCAAAGCATGGCGCTCAACCGCACGCCGCTGGCGATTGCCGACATTTTCCAGCGCCAGATGCAGGACCATCCGCGCGCCTGGATATTCACCTCCGCGACACTTTCGGTGGGGGGCGATTTTTCCCACTATTGCGGCGAACTGGGCTTGAGCGACGCGCGCACGGAAAGTTGGGACAGCCCTTTCGATTACGCCAATTGCGGCCTGCTGTACGTGCCGACCGGCATGCCGGACCCGAATAATCCCGGCTATGTCGAAGCTTGCGCCGAAGCCGCCTGGCCCGCGCTGCGCGCTGCCGGCGGCAGCGCTTTCGTGCTCTGCACGAGTTTGCGTGCCATGCGCCGCATGCATGCCTGGATCGGCGAGCGCCTGCATGCCGAGGGGCTGGAATTACCGCTCCTGTTGCAGGGCGAAGGGTCGCGCGCCGACCTGCTGGCGCGCTTTCGCCGTGCCGGCAATGCCATACTGGTGGCCAGCCAAAGTTTCTGGGAAGGCGTGGACGTGCGCGGGCGCGCGCTGCGCCTGGTCGTGATCGACCGCTTGCCGTTCGCACCGCCGGACGATCCGGTAACCGCGGCGCGCATAGACCAGATGCAGCAAAGCGGCCGCAAGCCGTTTTTCGAATATCAATTGCCGCGCGCCGTGATCAGCATGAAACAGGGTGCCGGGCGGCTCATACGCGACGAAAGCGACCAT
>JAEUNN010000987.1 GCA_016791085.1 Rhodocyclaceae bacterium
AAACCAGCCCGGCAAATCCAGCGGCCAGGCCAATTTGGCCGCTACCTGCGCGGCATCCAGGCATTGCACGTAATCCGGCGGCAAACCCTGCCGCGCGATCGCCGCATCGACATGCGCGGCCTGGCGCGCATCCTGGGCCAGTTGCAGCACGCCGCGCGGCCCCCAGACCAGGGGCAGCGCTTCCGCCGCGAGTGCATCGAGATGGCGCCGCAGCGTCAGAAAGGCGGTGCGCGAAAAGCGTGCCGCGACATTGTCGTCGAGGGCCAGCATGGGCCGCGCCAGACCGGACAGATTGCCGGACGCTTCCTGGGCAGGGCCGGCGTGGCGCTCGATCAGGTCAACTTCCCAGCCGCGCGCGGCCAGGCGCTCGGCGACTGCGCATCCGGCCAATCCCGCGCCAATTACAGCCGCGGCGCGCTGCGGTGCCGCTTGCGCCGCATGCAGGCGGGCCAGTTGCTGCAGGCGCGGCAACAGATTTCCCGCCAGCATGTCCGCCTTGCGGCCGTAGCCGGGCAATTTCTGCAGGCTGAATCCGGCTGCGGCCAGCCCGTCCCGCACCGGCCGCGCCACACTCCAGGTGGCAAGGCGCGCGTCCGCCGCGGCAAGCCGCGCCAGGGCCTTGAACAGGCCCGGCGACCACATGTCGGGATTGCGCGCGGGAGCGAATCCATCCAGAAAAATCGCGTCGGCCTGCAGCGCGAGGCGGCGTGCGACCGATTCCGCCTCGCCAAAGAACAGCGTGAGCGTTATGCGCTCGCGGTCGAGGTAGATGCGGTGGGCGCCGGCCGTGAGCGGCGGCCAGCCGCGCAGCAATTCGCCCGATTGCGCGCGCATGTCCGGCGCCACCAATTGCGCATGCAGGCTGGCGAGGTCGGCGCCCGTGCAGGGGTGTTTTTCGATGGCGACATAGTGCAGGCGCGCCGGACGCGCCGGGTCGTCGCGCCAGGCCTGCCAGGTGGCGAGAAAATTAAGCCCCAGCCCAAAGCCCGTTTCGAGCACCACGAAACGATCGCGCCCGGCCCAGCGTCCGGGCAGTCCGGTGCCGTGCAGGAACACATGGCGCGCCTGACCGAAAGCGCCGTCGGCGCTGTGATAGACGTCGCCATAGTCAGGCGCAAAGGGCACGCCCGCGGCGTCCAGCGCGATGCGCGCGGGGATTATGCGCACGCCGCGCGCCCCGCGCAGCCGGCCGGGCGCGGCGGCGCCGCGCGCGTCATTCCGGACGCATTTGCGGGAACAGGATCACGTCCTTGATGTTGGGACGGTCCGTGAGCAGCATGACCAGGCGGTCTATGCCTATGCCACAGCCGCCGGTGGGCGGCAGGCCATATTCCAGCGCGCGGATATAGTCGGCGTCGTAATACATGGCTTCTTCGTCGCCGGCTTCTTTGGCTTCCGCCTGCTGCTGGAAGCGCCGCGCCTGGTCTTCGGGATCGTTCAGCTCGGAAAAGCCGTTGGCGATTTCGCGGCCGACGATGAACAGTTCGAAGCGCTCGGTAATTTCCGGATTGGCGTCGGACCCGCGCGCGAGCGGACTGACTTCGGCCGGATAGTCGACGATGAAGGTCGGATCCCACAATTCGGCTTCGGCGGTTTCTTCGAACAATTGCAGCTGCAGCGAACCCAGGCCGCCGGGCTTGATGTCGATCTGCAATTGCTGCAGCTTGCCGCGCAACCAGTCGCAGTCGCGCAGTTGTTCGTCGCTGAAACCGGGGCGATGGCGGCGTATCGCCTCGACGATGGTAAGCCGGTCGAAAGGCTTGCCCAGGTCCAGTTCGCGGCCCTGATAGTTGAAGCGCGTCGTGCCCAGCGCTTCTTCGGCCGCGTGGCGCAGCAGGCCCTCGGTGAAATTCATGAGCAGCCGATAGTCGGTATAGGCCTCATAGAATTCCATCATCGTGAATTCCGGATTGTGGCGCGGCGACAGGCCTTCGTTGCGGAAATTGCGATTGATTTCGAACACCTTTTCGAGGCCGCCCACGACCAGCCGCTTCAGATACAGTTCGGGCGCGATGCGCAGGTACAACTGCATGTCCAGCGCATTGTGATGGGTCACGAAAGGTTTGGCCGCGGCGCCGCCCGGTATGGGATGCATCATGGGCGTTTCGACTTCCAGGAAACCGTGATCGACCATGTATTTGCGGATGGACTGCACGATGCGGCTGCGCGCGGCGAACGTGAAACGCGCGTCGGCATTCATGATGAGGTCCAGATGGCGCTGCCGATACTTCATTTCCTGGTCGGCCAGACCATGGAATTTTTCCGGCAGCGGGCGCAGCGATTTGGTGAGCAGGCGCAACTCGGTGCAGCGTATGGTCAGTTCGCCGGTGCGCGTCTTGAACACGGTGCCGACCACGCCCAGTATGTCGCCTATGTCCCAATGCTTGAACTCGGCGTGCGTTTCCGGGCCGACGCCGTCATTGGTCACATACACCTGTATGCTGCCGGACATGTCCTGCAGGCTCGCGAAACTGGCTTTGCCCATCACCCGGCGCAGCATCATGCGACCCGCCACTTTCACCTGTATCGGCGTGGCTTCGAGTTCGGGGCCTTCTTTGGCGGCATACAGTTCGTGCAGCTTGCCGGCGGTGTTTTCGCGCAGGAAGTCGTTCGGGTAGGCCGGTCCCGTGCTGCGCAGC
>JAEUNN010000367.1 GCA_016791085.1 Rhodocyclaceae bacterium
GAAAAATCCAGGTAGTTTTCGCGCAGCATGAAACTCGCACGCTGGTCGCGCCTTACGTCGGGGGGATAGAAATCGTTGCCCGCCGTATACGCAAGATCGACGTCGGCACGTGCGCCGATTTTCCACTTGATGCCCTCGCCCAGGCGCCCGGTGCGGCTGAGATCCAGCCGGGGGCGCAGCTTGGACCAGTGCGTCGGGTCCTGGTAGGAATAAGCCGCACCAAATTCGGCAAATCCGGTCCAGGCCTTCGCCGCCGCGGGAGCCGGCGCATCGAGATTGTCTATGTCCAACAGCCCGTCATCGTCGGCTGCCGCGCAGCCATGCGCATACCACCCGCACACCGCGATCATCAGAAGCGCGCCGGCACGCCGCCACAGGCCAACTGCGGCAACAGCACGCGCTGCGTGCGCGGACTGGTTTGCGGCCCGAATCGGGCAGGTATCGAGATGCTCCAACATATTCGACTCTCCGAACTGTCCTGGCGCGAACGGAAATCCGCGCCACATTACCGCCATGCCGGCTCCAGCCCGGCCGGCACGCCCCATAAATTGGCGAAAAACCGCCAAGCAGGCAGGCGGGGTGTTATTCTTGCACCTACGCCTCGCCGCAGCGACCGGGCGCATGGCTCGCCGGCGTAAGGCTTTGTTCGAGCCCGCACGGCGAGCCCCCTGAATTATTGCGCGAGATACGTTCGAAAATGCGTAGAACCCAATCGCTGAACCGTCATTGTTCGCAAATATCCCACATTTTCCTGGCTGTGCTGCTCGGCGTTGCAGCATCGCTGTGCGTCGCATCCGACGATGCACAGTCCATACTCGAAAAATCGGACCTGATTCGCTTTCCGAAAGAAGACTTCCAGGTAACTGTCGCGGTCACCAGCAGCGGCACGACCGATGAAGCCAGAAAGTACCGCATACTTTCCAAGGGCAATGACAATACAATAGTCGAGATCACCGAACCGGCATCCGAACGCGGCCAGAAATTGCTCATGAAAGGGCGCGACCTGTGGGTTTTTCTGCCCAATGTTTCGCAGCCCGTGCGTCTCGGCCTCTCGCAAAGACTTACCGGACAGGTGGCAAACGGCGATCTCGCGCGCGCCAACTTCACCGGTGACTACACCCCCACCATTCTGCGTACCGAAAAGATAGAGGGTGAAACCTACAATGTTCTTGAATTGACGGCGGTGGACCGGGGCGTAACGTATGCCAAGGTACGCTACTGGGTGCAGCAGGGCAACAACTGGCCTCACAAGGCCGAGTTTTACTCGCTATCCGAGAAGCTCATCAAGACCTGTTACTACCAGAAATTCGAAACACTGGGCGGCAAGGTGCGTCCAACCAGGCTGGTGATGGAGGACGCGCTGAAAAAGGGCGAAAAATCGATACTCGATTATGAAGCAATGAAGCTCAAGGAATTGCCCGAACGCATTTTCACCAAAGAATATCTCAAGAAACTCGACTGAACTTCACGAGGGGCACCCGTGTCTTTTTTGGCAGACGTCAGCCATCTGGGCGAAAATTTCAAAAAGTACTTTGAAGTATTGCCCGCCTTCACGCCGGAACTGAAACAAGAAACTTTCCGCATCCGCCATTCCGTGTATTGCGAGGAACTCGGATATGAAGCCGTCCGCACTGACGGAGTGGAGACTGATCATTACGATGCCCATTCGATACATCTGCTGCTGCGTACCGGATCGAGTACGCCGGTCGGATGCATCCGTCTCGTCAGGCCGGATCCGCAACAACCTGATCAATTGATGCCGTTCGAAAAAACCTGCGCGGCGGTATTGGACCGGGCGCACATCGACCCGGCAAAGTGCGACCGCCAGCATGTCGCCGAAGTATCGAGGCTTGCCGTGCTCGGGTCGTTCCGCAAGCGTAAGGGCGAAGGCAACACTCCGGTCGCGTTGTCGGACCGCGACTTCGGCGCGCCCGGCATGCCGCGTTTCCCGTACATTCCGGTAGGCCTCTACACCGCCATGTTTCTGGTCGCCGCCGAATCCGGATTGCATACCCTGTTCGTGCTCACCGAGCCCCGCCTGGCCCGCCACCTTTCGGCCCTGGGCATCAAACTCACACAGATCGGCGGCCCCGTGCAGCACCGCGGCACACGCATACCTTCGGTGCTCAACACGCAGGAAAACATCGAGTCGATCAAGTTCAACCTCTACCCCTTGTTCGAGGTCATCGAAGCCGACGTGCGGCGCTACAGTCCGGCAGCCGCCTCTTAGTCGCCACGTCGCGCCTGGCAATCCGGCACTTTTGCGACTGTTTGCAGTTCAGGCGTGCCAGGCGTCGGGATGGTGCCGGCCACTTCGGCCGGCGTCCAAATCAGGTAAGATGCCGCTCGCAATTCGCATCCCGATTCGGTGGATTCGGGGTGTGTCACCGCCTTAATCCCGATCAGGAGCTTGTCATGCGCAAAATTTTTTGCCTCGCCGTCGCACTATTGCTGCTGGGCTGTTCGAGCATGGCCCCGGCACCGAAAGAGCGAGTGTTCTTCATCGAGCCTGCCGATGGCGCTACGGTGAGCAGCCCCTTCACGGTCAAATTCGGCGTCGAGGGCATGCAGGTACGTCCGTCCGGCGAGCCGGTTCCGGGTACCGGCCACCACCACCTGCTCATCAATCTGGCCAGCCATCCGACCGGAGAAGTAATCCCCGCCGACGAAAAGCACATCCATTTCGGCAAAGGACAAACGGAAGCCCAGGTCAAACTGGCCCCGGGCGAGTACACGCTCACCATGCAGTTTGCCGACGGCCTGCACAAATCCTATGGCCCGGCCATGAGCCAGAGCATACGGGTTACCGTAAAGTAGCCAACGCGGCCGGCACGCCCGTGGCGATGCCGGCATTGCAGACCAATCCGTTTCGCACGGCTGGCGCGGCCACTGCGTTACCGGGGTACCGGACGGCACATGCCTAGCGCGGATCCGGCAAATCGAGCGCAGACACGCCGTCCCGCGCACGCGCGATGCTGACTCCCACGCGCTTCACGCCCGCCATGACGCCCACCTTGGCAATGGAAATTTTCACCCAGGGCGCGCCGAAATCTTCCAGCATCAAGCCGATCACGAATTCGCCCAGGGTTTCGAGCAAATTGAAATGGCGGCGCCCAAGTTCGTCGCGTATGCGCTCGATCACGTCGGCGTAGCTGATCGTGGCGTCGATATCGTCGGTGCGTGCGGCATCGTCGGGCACGCCGAAAGTCATGCTGATTTCCAGCGTCTGCGCACGCACGCGTTCGCGCGGGTAGATGCCGACTTTCGCGTCCACCCGCATATCCTCGATGAAAATGAAGTCCATGGCGGCTTTTTGACTACAATTCCTGCCGATTCTAACTGCCCGGTTCCTGCACGTGAGTTTTATTATCTGCGCCCTTGCCGGCTATGCGCTGGGCTGCCTGCCGTTCGCGGTGATCGTGTCGCGCGCGATGGGGCTGCAGGACCCGCGCGGCTACGGCTCCGGGAACCCTGGCGCGACCAACGTACTCCGCTCCGGCAACAAACTCGCCGCACTCCTGACCCTGCTCGGTGACGCGCTCAAAGCCGTGATCGCAATCCTTCTGGTGCGCCACTTCGGCGGCACGTTCGGCGTCCCCGCCGCACAGATCGAGAGCGGCGCGCTACTGGCCGGATTTGCGGCATTCGTCGGCCATGTCTTTCCGGTCACCCTCGGCTTCAAGGGCGGCAAGGGCGTGGCCACGGCGGCCGGCGTGCTGCTCACCATTTCTCCCCTGCTCGGCTTGATCGTATTGGCAGTCTGGCTGGCCGTGGCGCTGACCACGCGCTACTCGTCCCTCGCCGCATTATGCGCGGCCGTCGCCGCACCCATCGCGGGAGCATGGATACTCGCGAATGTTTTTGCGATCGTGCTGCTCGCCGCCATGAGCGTAATGCTCATATGGCGCCACAAGGACAACATACGCCGCCTGCTGGCCGGCACCGAAAGCCGCATCGGCAAGAAGAAACAGACTCAGTAAGGACGCAATCGGGTCACGCACCGACGTACCGGCTGTTGGGCGTACCTGCGCCGTCAAACACTCGCCGGGAGCGACCGAACCCCCACCTGCGCAGGGTAATCCACCCGAGCGACGCGGCAAGTTACCGTACGCACCGCAAACAATCTGTCACCCAGGGGGCGCCAACTCGCCCAGCGGCCAGCGCGGAAACACACGGAAACCTTCCGAGCGCGCCTCGATCTGCTGCCCGGCCTGCATGCGCAGCGCGCAGGCAAATGCAATCATCGCGCCATTGTCGGTACACAGTTCCAGCGGTGGATAGTAGGCGCGCGCGCCCATGCGCGCGCAGGCGGCATCCAGGCGCTCACGCAGGCGCTGATTTGCGCCGACCCCGCCGGCCACCACCAGTTCGCGCAAGCGCGTCTGTTTGAGTGCGGCACAGGCTTTGGCGACCAGCACATCGACCACGGCTTCCTGGAATTCCGCCGCCAAATCCGCCGCTGCCGTGCCATCGAGCCCGCGCCCCACCTGCGTGAGCACCGCAGTCTTGAGGCCGGAAAAACTGAAATCCAGGTCGCCCGAATGCAGCATGGGACGCGGCAGGCGCACGCGTCCGGGGCGGCCGGACTGAGCCAGGCGTGCAAGTTGCGGCCCGCCCGGGTAAGGCAGTCCCAGCAATTTCGCGGTCTTGTCGAAAGCCTCGCCGGCCGCGTCATCGACCGTCTCGCCGAGCAGCGTATAGCGGCCGACGCCGGTCACGGACATGATTTGCGAATGCCCGCCCGACACCAGCAGGGCCACGAACGGGAAGCGCGGCGCCGGATCGGCCAGCAGCGGCGACAAAAGGTGCCCCTCCAGGTGATGGATCGGACAGGCCGGCCGCCCCAGCGCGAGCGCCAGGGCCTCCGCAAACGCGGTGCCGACCAGCAGCGCGCCGGCCAGACCGGGGCCGGCCGTATAGCCGATCGCATCGATCGCCGACGCCGCCACACCGGCGCGCGCGAGCACCTCGCGGTAGAGCGGCACGATGCGCCGTATGTGGTCGCGCGAGGCGAGTTCGGGCACCACGCCGCCATAGCACTGGTGCAGATCCACCTGGCTGTGCAGCGCGTGCGCGAGGAGGCCGCGCGCCGTGTCGTACACGGCCACGCCGGTTTCGTCGCAGGAAGATTCTATGCCCAGCACCAGCATGGGAACTTTTGTGCGGAACTTGCGTTCATGAAAGTTTAAAGATTATAATCCGCCTCTTTGTTTTGCCGACCGCACAGGATTACACCCATGCCGGGTATACGCGTTAAAGAAAACGAGCCGTTCGAAGTAGCCATCCGTCGCTTCAAGCGCACCATAGAAAAAGCAGGCGTCCTCACCGAACTTCGCGCGCGTGAGTTCTACGAGAAACCCACCGCAGAACGCAAGCGCAAACTCGCCGCAGCTGTAAAGCGCCACCACAAGCGCCTGCGCAGCCAGATGCTGCCGCCCAAGCTTTACTGAAAGCGCGCTGCGGCCCGGCGTGCAGCCGCCGCAAATCCATCCGGGGCAAAGCGGTATGAGCCGGGAACGCTGCTAGCGGTCCCGGCTTTTTGCGTTGGAATACACCTGCAATGTCACTCAAACAGCGCATTCAAGACGACATGAAAGCCGCTCTCAAGGCCCGCGACAGTGCGCGCCTGGGTGCGATACGCCTGTTGTTGGCGGCCATGAAACAGCGCGAGGTCGATGAGCGTATCGAACTTGACGACGCCGCGGTGCTGTCCATCCTGGACAAAATGCTGAAACAGCGGCGCGACTCCATCGCCCAGTACGACGCTGCCGGGCGCAAGGATTTGGCGGATGCCGAGCGCTTCGAGGTCGACGTATTGAGCGCCTACATGCCGCAAGCTTTGTCGGCCGAAGAAATCGAAGCCGCGGTGCTGGCCGCCATCGCACAAAGTGGCGCGAGCGGCCCGGCCGACATGCGCAAGGTCATGGAAATCGTGAAGCCGCTCATGGCGGGCCGCGCCGACATGGGCAAAGTATCGGCACTGGTGAAGGCGCGCCTGTCGGCCTGAACGGGCGGCCCGAAGGACCGATCGCAATTCCGCCCACGCTGCCCGCGCGGGTGCAATCGTTGGCAGGCATGGCGTCGTGATACCCGAATCATTCATTCAGGACCTGCTGGCGCGCGTCGACATCGTGGAGGTGATAGGGCGCCACCTGCGGCTCAAGAAGGGCGGCGCCAACTACCTCGCCTGCTGCCCATTCCATAACGAAAAATCGCCCTCGTTTACTGTCAGCCCGAGCAAACAGTTCTATCACTGCTTCGGCTGTGGTGCGCACGGCAGCGCGATCGGCTTCGTGATGGAATATGTAGGCCTGAATTTTCCCGACGCAGTCGAAGATTTGGCGCGTTTCGTGGGCCTGAGCGTACCGCGCGACCAGAACCCCGAGGCGGCGGCACGCCATGAGCGCAGCCTGGCGCTGGGCGATCTGATGGGGCGTGCGGCGCGCTTCTATCGCGAACAGCTCAAAACCAGCGCGAAGGCCGTGGGATACCTCAAAAGCCGCGGCTTGACCGGTGAAATCGCCAAGCGCTACGGGCTGGGCTACGCCCCGGACGACTGGTCGCCGCTGCGCGCCGAATTTCCCGATTATGCGAATTCGCCCCAGCTCGCCGAATGCGGCCTGGTCATAGACAACGACGGCGGCCGGCGCTGGGACCGCTTTCGCGATCGCATAATGTTTCCTATTCTGGATGGACGTGGCCAGGTAATCGGTTTTGGCGGCCGCGTACTCGGCGCGGGCGAGCCCAAGTACCTGAATTCGCCCGAAACGCCGCTGTTTGAAAAAGGCCGCGAACTGTATGGCTTGTTTCAGGCCAGGCAGGCCATACGTGAAGCGGAATGCGTCATCGTTACCGAAGGCTATATGGACGTCATCGCGCTCGCCCAGCACGGCGTTACGCACGCCGTGGCGGCTCTCGGGACAGCCACCACGCCCATGCACGTACAGAAGCTTTTGCGCGCGACCGAGCGCGTGGTGTTCTGTTTCGACGGCGACAGCGCCGGGCGCAAAGCCGCGTGGCGCGCCCTCGAGGCCAGCCTGGAACAGGTCGAGGACGGCAATCGGCTAAGTTTTCTGTTCCTGCCGCCCGAGCACGATCCGGACAGCTATGTGCGTGCGCACGGGGCTGAGGCCTTTTCGCAGGCCGCTGCCGGCGCCACGCCGCTGTCGGGCTACCTGCTGCAGGAGCTCAAAGAACGCCACGGCACGGCCACGGCCGAAGCGCGCGCGGCGCTGGTCGGGGCGGCGGGCGAACTGCTCAAGCGTCTGCGCGCTCCGCTGTTGCGCATGCAGATGGTGCACCAGCTTGCTCAGATCACCGGACTGGCCGCCCAGGAAATCGAAGCGGGCTGCCAGTTGCCGGCGCTCGCCGCGCCTACGCGCGAAGCACCGCGCCGCGCGCCGCGGCGCAAACCGTCGTCCACCGAGCGCAAATTGCTGGGCATCGTGCTGTGCCACCCGACCTGGGCGGCACGCCTGCCGCCCGACCTGCCGCCCGGCGACAGCGAAGAGTGGCAGGCGCTGGCTGCCATCGCCAATCTGGTGGACCACGGCGAACTGCCCACCGGCGGCCTGGGTGCGCTGGTCGAAGCCTTGCGCGACACGCCACACCAGGCAGTGGTTGCCGCTTTGGGCGGCGAACTGTTGCTGGACAGCGCGGACGAAGCGGATATGGAACAGGAATTCAACGACACGCTCGAACACCTGCGCGGACGCCTGGTGGCGCGCGAAATCGAGCGCTACATCAGCATTTCGCGCGAACGCCGCCTGGATGGCGAAGAACAGCGCGAATTCAGCCGCCTGCTGGCCGAAAAGCAGAAAATGGCGCGGCCGAAGCCCAGCCACTGAGGGCGTGCTAGAATAGCAGATTTTTCAAAATCCCTACCGGCCCAGACCGAGGATCGCATGGCAAAGGAAAAAGCGAAAGACAATTCGGCTCATCCGCGAGAAGCGGGCAGTGGAGCCAAGCCGCCCAAAACGGCGCGCGTCAGCAAAGAGGCCGCGCGCGCCAAAGAGGCGGCACGCCTTGCGGCGATCACCGAAGCGGCCAGCCCGCAGGACGCCGACCAGCGCCGCATGCGGCTCAAAAACCTCATCACGCTGGGCAAGGAGCGCGGCTTCCTGACCTATGCCGAGGTGAATGACCATCTGCCCGACGACATGGTCGATGCCGAGCAGATCGAAAGCATCATCAGCACGTTCAACGACATGGGCATCCGCGTGTTCGACGAAGCGCCGGACGCGGAAACCCTGCTGCTCAACGAACAGAACACCCCGGTCGTGGATGACGCCGAGGTCGAGGAAGAAGCCGAACAGGCGCTCTCTACCGTAGAGTCCGAATTCGGCCGCACGACCGACCCGGTGCGCATGTACATGCGCGAAATGGGGTCGGTCGAATTGCTCACGCGCGAAGGCGAAATCGAAATCGCCAAGCGTATCGAAGACGGCCTGCGCCACATGATCCAGGCCATTTCGGCCTGCCCGTCCACGATCGCCGAAATTCTCGACATGGCCGAGCGCGTCGGGCGCGAAGAAATGCGCATCGACGAACTGGTGGATGGCGTGGTCGATCCGAATGCCGCCGCCAGTCTCGAAGAAATGCCCGAGGCCGAAGAAATGGCCGCGGTCGAGGAAGAAGAATCCGACGAAGGTGAAGGCGGCGGTGCAATGTCGGCCTCGCTGTTGCAGCTGAAGGCCGACGCGCAGATACGCATAGACCAGATACGCGATCTGTATACGCGCATGCAGGAATTGCTGCAGTCGGACGGTTCGCAGGATAAAACCTATCTGGCCAACCAGCACCAGCTGTCCGACGTGCTCATGCAGTTGCGCTTCACCGCGCGCGTGATCGAAAAGCTGTGCGACGAAGTGCGCGGCATGGTCGATTCCGTGCGCAAGCACGAGCGCAAGATCCTGGACCTGTGCGTCGATAAGGCCGGCATGCAGCGCCAGCACTTCATCAAGGTGTTTCCGGGCAACGAAACCAACCTGGACTGGCTCAAGGGCGAAGTGGCGGGCGGCAAGGCCAATGGCGCGCAATTGCTGCGCATCGCGCCCGCCATCATCGAGGAGCAGCAAAAGCTCATCGACATCCAGGGCCGCATCGGCATCCCGCTCAAGGAACTCAAGGACATCAACAAACAGATGTCCACGGGCGAAGCCAAAATGCGGCGCGCCAAGCGTGAAATGACCGAAGCCAACCTGCGTCTGGTCATTTCCATCGCCAAGAAGTACACCAATCGCGGCCTGCAATTTCTGGACCTGATCCAGGAAGGCAACATCGGCCTCATGAAAGCGGTGGACAAATTCGAATATCGCCGCGGCTACAAATTTTCCACCTACGCGACCTGGTGGATACGCCAGGCCATCACGCGCTCCATCGCCGATCAGGCACGCACCATACGCATCCCGGTGCATATGATCGAAACGATCAACAAGATGAACCGCATTTCGCGGCAAATCCTGCAGGAAACCGGGCTCGAGCCGGACCCTGCGACGCTGGCCACGCGCATGGAAATGCCCGAGGAAAAAATCCGCAAAATCCTCAAGATCAGCAAAGAGCCGATTTCCATGGAAACCCCCATAGGTGACGACGACGACTCGCACCTGGGCGATTTCATCGAAGACACGGCCACCCTGGCACCGGCCGACGCCGCGCTGTACGCAAGCCTGCGCGAAGTCACCAAGGAAGTGCTGGATTCGCTCACGCCGCGCGAAGCCAAAGTGTTGCGCATGCGCTTCGGCATAGAAATGAATACCGACCACACGCTGGAAGAAGTCGGCAAACAATTCGACGTAACGCGCGAGCGCATACGTCAGATCGAAGCCAAAGCCCTGCGCAAGCTGCGCCACCCGTCGCGCTCGGAAAAATTGCGCAGCTTCCTGGACAGCGAAACCTGAACGTCCCGAAGTGCCGTTACACTGCAGGCCCGCCCCGTGCGGGCCTGATCGTTTTTGCCGCCGCCATGACTGCCGCCGCGTTCCGTCCGTTCCGGATTTTCTGCCTGCTCGCCTGCCTCATCCTGTCGCGCTCTGCCTGCGCGGCCGCGCTGCCGCCGGCGCTGGAACAGGCGCTGGCCAGCGCCGAAATACCGCATTCCGCCGTGGCCATAGACATACAGCCGCTGGTGCCCGGCAAGCCGGTGCTGAGCCTGAATGCCAAACAGTCCATGAACCCGGCGTCGGTCATGAAACTCGTGACCACCTATGCGGCCCTGCAGCGCCTGGGACCGACCCATACCTGGAGTACCACGGCCTATGCCGATGCCGAACCGTTGGATGGCGTACTGGCCGGCAACCTCTATCTTGGCGGGGGCGGCGACCCCAAGCTCACGCTGGAAGCGTTCTGGCTGTTGTTGCGCCAGTTGCGCCTGCACGGCGTGCGCGACATACGCGGCGATCTGGTGCTGGACCGCTCGCGCTACGCCCTGCCCGCGCCCGACCCCGCCGCATTCGACGGGGCGCCGCAGCGTCCCTATAACGTGGCGCCCGATGCGCTGCTTTTGTCCTATCAGGCGCTGCGCCTGCAGTTCATGCCGCACGCCGACGGAAAAACCCTGGTCGGCGCCGAACCGAACTTCCCGACGCTGGAAGTCATCAACCTGCTGGAACCGTCGGGTCCCGCCAATGGCAATTGCGGCGACTGGAAAGAGTCCGTGCGCGTCGATTTCGGCGGCACGCCTCCCAACCTCAACGTGATCGTGACCGGCCGTTACCCTGCCGCATGCGGCGAACAGTCCTGGCTATTCGGGCTGCCGCCCGGCGTCGATTACCTGGGCGGCGTGTTTCGCCAGTTCTGGAGCGAATTGGGCGGCACGCTGGGCGGCAGCACCCGCTCCGGCAGCGTGCCTGAGGGCGCCAAACCCGTTGCCCGCCAGGAATCCCCACCGCTCACCGAAGTGCTGCGCGACATCAACAAATACAGCAACAACGTCATGGCGCGCATGCTGTACCTGAGCCTGGGCGCGGAATCCGGCGCGCGGCCGGTGCGCCTCGCCAACGCCGAGGCGGCCCTGCGGCAGTTCTGGAGCGGTCTGGGCCTGCCGGCGGCAGA
>JAEUNN010001072.1 GCA_016791085.1 Rhodocyclaceae bacterium
CAGCACGAACATGGTTTTGCCGTCCAGTTCCACCTGCACGCCTTGCGCGGTCGATTTGACCGAGGTCCAGCCCTCGCCGGCGCGTTCCGCCGCGCGCGCTATGCGCAGCCGCGCCGCTTCGGCGCGCTCGGCCGGCGTGAATGCCCCCACCGGAGCGCGGAACACCGCGATCTGCCGGTTGCCGACGATCAGTGCGGCAGCTTCCGTGCTTTCCGCCGCAAGCGCGGGCCAGGCAAAGCCGCCCAGCAGGCATAGCAGCACCAGCACCAGGTGGTACCGGAAGCCATGCATGGCCGCCCGGCGGCCGCGCTCGAATTCCATGTCGCATCCTCCCGCACGCAATTTGTAGGTAAGTTCCGCCTTGGCGCCCGCACAGGCAGCGCAAATGGCGCGAAGCGCGACCGGGTCGCAGCTTCGCCGGCCGCGATGCCTGTGCGCCGGCACGGCGCAAAGGCAGGTCTGCCTGCCCATCCCGCGCCGCGCCGCGCCGGGAAGTATCCGATTGCGCGGCAGTTGCCGTCAATTTCGCGTTGCGCGCAGGACGCTGGAGCCGGCCGGCTTGCAGCGCCTCAGTCCTTCTGGCGGAACTTGCCCGGACCGATGAATTCTCTGGCAAGCACGAAATCGGACATGTAGAGGGTCATGGGCGACTGCGCCGGGGTTTGCCCGCCATGGTAGAAATTCAGCCAGGAGCCAAAGATTTTTATGTTGTCGGCGCCGGCGAAATTGCCCGGCCAATGGCGCATGCGCAAATTCGTGACTTCCAGCGTGAGGCGGCCGTCTATCCAGGTTTTGAGCACGCCGTCGCGATTGCCGCTGCCATCCGGATTGAGCGTATTGAGCTTCACATACTGGTCTATGCATACCCAGGTGTTTTTCGGGACGATGCCGAGCAGTCCGCCGCGCCAGGCCATCTCGTCGCCGTAAAAATCCACCTGGTCGGCGTGGTAGGTGTAGTAGTGCAGTGGCCGGTAATCGCTGCTGTAGAGCGGACTGGTGGCTTCCGGCAGGCAGGTCGTGGCGCCGCAGGGCTGGGCGGCGAATCCGCCGCGCGCCGACCAGCCGTTGCTGCCGTTCGACCGCTTGCCGCCGTTGCCGGCCGCCGCGGGCATGCCGGGCCGGCTCCAGGGACGGCCCGTTACCGGGTTATTGGCCAGTTCCTTGCCCGCAGCCGTGCGCAGGAACTTGAAGTCGGCATAGGTGCCGTCCCAGCCCAGCGGAAACTTGCCCGACATGGAATTGAAATCGGCCGGAATGAACACATAGGCGCGCTGGTACGCTTCGGTCGGCTCGTGGCCCAAATTGCTCCAGAACAGCCAGCGTCCGAAATCGCCGCCGTGTTTGCCGGCCTCTATGCTCATCTTGTAGGCCTTGATGCCGCGCGCGAGCGGCTTGAAGGCCCGGTATTCGGGGTCGTGGTCGCCCACGATGCTGCGCTTCAGATAGGCCGCATACACCCAGCCGTGGCGCTCCATGTCCAGGCTGGCAAAATTTTCGAACAACATCACGGCCGGGTCGGCGGCGAGGCCGGCGTCATTGACATAGCGCGCCGCGATGCCGCTTTCTTCGGCTATCGGAGCGAATTTGTCCGAAATATCCACGGCAACCACGCCTACGCCGCCCGACCGGGCGCCGTACTGCTGCGCCGTGGTCGTAAGTTGCAAGGTGGCGCTGGCAACGCTGCCGGGCAAGCTCCCGAGGTCGAAGTGGAGCGCCACTTTGGCCGCCTTGCTGAGCGTATAGGTCGGCGCCGTGGCCTGCGACGGCACGCTCGAAGCGGTCGAAATCTGTATGTCGTCCAGCGGCTGTATGGACTGTTCGCCCGGCAGGCCCTGATTCACGATGAGCAACGGGCGCTGCGCGGCAAGCGCGGCGTCCTTGGAGTGGAAATAGCTCGTGGCGGTGGTATCCGTCGCATACAAGAGCCAGCCGCGGTTTTCCAGGCGGCCGGCAAGCTGCTGGTTCACCAGTTGCGTCACGTCCAGCGCAAGCGTTTGCTCCGCATTGATTTTGGCGAAGCTCGCGCTGGCCCAGGGCAGGGGGCCCTGCTTCACCCCGTCCGCG
>JAEUNN010001085.1 GCA_016791085.1 Rhodocyclaceae bacterium
ACACGGAGAGCAGGCGTGACGGCGCGCTTCGAGTTGCCTACCATGGGCGGCGCCCCGGCGCCGGCATTCACCAATTCGCGCGCCTGCCGCGAATGGCTGTCCGGCTTGCCGCTGGCCACGCCGATACAGGCCCAGGCCACGCTGCTAGGCCAGATCAATCTGCTCAACCGTTACCCGGTGGCGCCCGACGAGCGCTTGCGCATGCTCGAACTGCTGCGCGAACCGGTGTATTACGTGCAGGCCGAAACCGCCAAAAAATTTTCCGGCCGGCCGCTGCCCTTGTCGCAGAGCGAGCGCGCGGTGTTCGATGCGAACCAGAATTTGTGGGACACCTTGCGCACCGGCTATGTAATCGTGTTGCAGGCGGCGCTGGAAGGTTTTTCCAGCCTGCCCGCGCAGGCCCATGTGATCGCGCAGCGCGGGCTGGCCTGCCTGCGCGAATTGCAGCTCGACCTGTGCCGCGCCCCGCACGAGCCGCCGCCGGGCTACTGGAAAAATCTGCACGCGATCTACGCGGCGGCAGAAGCCCTGCAATGCACCAAGCGCCAGGTGTCGGATCCGCTGCAGACCGAGTTCCGCCAGACCACGGTCGTAGCCAGTTACTGCCTGCCGCTGCTATTGAATGCCGCGAGCCCGCATTCGCTGCCGCTCAAGCATGTGACCATCATCAATCGCTGGCTCATGGCCTGGTGCCTCAAAGCCAACATCCATGCCGAAGCGCCGGCCGACCTCGAACCGCCGCCGGTGGCCATCGATCTCGAATCCGATACGCCCGGCTCGCTGGATCAGCAAGGCTGTTCGCAATTGCGCTGGCTGGATGTGGCGCGCCTCTCCAACAGCATACGCAAGCGCGTGCTGCTGCTGCAGCGCGGTGAATCGCCACAGGTGCTGAAACTTGGCGACGATTGCATACCGGCCGTGGCGATGCAGTTGTTGCAGCACATTTACCGGCATTGTTGCCGCGGCGGATTTACGCGCAGCGAGCCGCGCCGCAGTGCGCGCAAGGCGGCACGTCTGGTTGCCGGGCTGCCGGCCGCCCATCAATTGCTGGCCAGCGCCGAATCCGCCCTGGCGGCGCCCATGATCCAGGACATATTCACGTTCGGCCGCGCCGCGGGGGGAAAAACCACGGCGCCGCAAACCATTACCGGCTACACCATGGAGCGCTGGCGCGTCGAAGACGAAAGTCCGGCCGGCATGCGCATGACGCGCCTGCGCCAGGAAGCCGGCATGCGCATAGGTGCCGGCCAGCTGGTGGCGGTCTGCCCCGACGAAGAATCCGGCTTCCTGCTCGGTAATGCGCGCTGGGCGCTCACGCTGCAATCGGGCGAACTGCAGGCCGGCGTGCGCTTGTTTGCCGGCACTCCGGCACCGGTGGAAATCCGCCTGACCGGCGGCGAAGCCATGGGGCGCATGGCTCAGGCTTTCCTGCTGCCGGCCGTGCCGCGCCTCAATCAGGCCGCCAGTGTGGTCATTCCGGCCACCTGGTACAGGCCGCAACGGGTGCTGGACGTACGCGGCCACGACAACGTCACGATCAAGCTGCTGGACGTGATAGAGCGCGGCGTCGATTTCGAGCGCGCCTATTACGAAGCCGTGCACGGCAGCTGATCGGGTTCCGCCGCACTACTGTAAAAACGCTCAGTTACTCCGCTTGGCTTTTGCGCGATTCGGCGCTAGCGCAGCCGCAATCATGGCAATTGCATGGTGTCCGGGGGCGCTGCCGCTAACCTGGCAGAGCTCAGACTGGCCCCCGCTCCACGCCCGCAATGCACCTCCGGCACCGCCGCCGGAAGCCGATGAAATGCCGCCGCATCACGTATTTGCGGGTAGCGGGTGACCAAACGCAATGCGGCAGGCCTGGGGCCGCCGCGGGTTTCCGTTCATATTTCTCTCGCAGTGCTGCCGCGTACGGTTTATGCTTGCAGCGGCTGGGCTGTACGGCAACCCGCATGCGGGTGGAACCGCGTGTGACCAGGCAGCAGAAAGTGCTTATGCCAACGGGCAAAAAATTCGATTTTTCCAACGCGCCGGCATGCATGCGCGCGCTTGAGCGCATGCACGTGGAAGCCACGGCCAGTGCACGCGACACCATGGCCCAATTGCTGCGCGGCATGCAGCAGACGCCCCCGCCTCCGCTCGAATACCTGGCAGTGCTGGAGCAGATGCGTGCACCGCTGGCAATCGTGCTGCGTGCCATGACCGACCCGCTGGCGCGCAAGCCGGCGCCGCCCGGCCACCCCGACGACGAAATATTGCGTTTCTGCGTCACGCTGTGGCTAACCATGGCCAAAGGCTATGCGCGCGTGGCCGAACTGGGCTCGGCGCTGCCGGCCGTGCGGCGCGAACTGGCCCTGATCTGCCAGCGCTGCGTGCATTACGCCGGTCAGGCCATCACCACCTATTACTGCGTGCACCGTGAGGTGCCGCGCGGCTTGTGGCTGGAACTGCATGGCTATTACGCCACCGCGGAAGAGTGGCAGCTGGCGCGCGTGCCGGTGCATGAGCCGTTGTGCCCCGGTACCGCCACGCAAAGCAGCGAAGAAGCCTATATCGCGATCCTGCTGGTCGAACTGGCCAACCCCTATTCGCGCGGAGTACGCGAACTGGCGCTGACCTTGCGTTGGGCGCAGCGCTTTGCGCCGTTTGCGGATTTGCAGGCACCCGGCAGCGCGCCCGACCTGCGCAGTTATGCGGTCGATCTGGTGCGCGACAGCGGTCCGCTGCCGCTGCAGGCGCTGGCCGGCGGCTCGCAATTGCGCTGCCTGCTGTCGGGCCGGTTGTCGGCCGAAATGGAACATTGCGTGGCCCAGTTGCGCGCCGGCACACCGCCTTCCGCGCTGGGGCTGGGCGAAGATTGTGCACCGCGCCAGGTGGCACGGCTGCTGGTGCAACTTTACCGGCCGTGGTGCCAGACCGCGACGCCGCGCCGCTTTCCGCGCCACAAGGGGCACGGCGAAATCACCATGTTTCGCGGCTTCGAAACCATACACGATATGGTGAGCGGTAAAAAATTCCGCCAGCCGGAACTGGTGCACCTGTTCTACCGGCCCGAATTCGAGGCCATCGTAACCTTCGGCGAGCGCGTGGAATCCAACCAGGTCTGGAAGGCGCGTGAGGCGCAATTGCCGACCAGCGGCGAGCCCTGGGCCATCGCCGACCAAAGCGCAACGGGCTTTCGCATCGCGCGCGATGCGGCGCAAACCTCCGTGGCCTGCGCCGAACTGGTGGGCTGCGTGCTGCCGGACAGCCCGTACTGCCTGCTGGCACGCGTTACCTGGACCAAATTCGAAACCAGCGGCCGCTTTTCCGCCGGTCTGGAGGTGTTCGCGGGCGCGCCGCGCGCGGTGGCGCTGCGCGCCTATGGGCCGGATGTGCCGCAGACCGAAGCGTTCGAGCGGGCGTTCCTGCTGCCGGCTTTGCCGGCGCTAAAAATCGAGGCGCGGCTGGTGCTGCCGCGCGGATGGTTTTCGTCCGGCCGGCTGGTGCAGGTGTATGACGACAAACTGATGGTGCTGCGCCTGCACCACGCCGATTTCCACGGCGCCAATTACGATCGCGCAAGTTTCCAT
>JAEUNN010001119.1 GCA_016791085.1 Rhodocyclaceae bacterium
CAGCACCTGCGCCAGGCGCAGGTCGCCCGCGTCGGTGGCGGTTTTGGCGCCCAGGCTGGGCGCCGCGCCGGATTCGCGCGTGAGCGCAAGCCCGGCCGTGGCGAACAGTTCCACGAGCGGCAAGGGCTCGGTGCCATCGACGTGGCGCGCGAAAAACCCCTTCCAGTCACGGCCGCTCAATTCGCGCAGCAAATCCGCGACGCCGGTTTCGGGCACACCTTCGCCGCCGTCGCCGTAGCGCGCCCACAGGAGGCGCATGAAGTCGTCCAGGCTTACATGCCGGGCCGAACGCCCGCTGCGCAGTTCCAGATCCAACGCCAGCGCCACCAGCGCGCCCTGCTGGTAGTAACTTACGATGGCGTTGGGCGCATTTTCGTCCTGCCGGTAGTATTTGATCCAGGCATCGAAGGACGAGTCGGCCACGCTTTGCAGGGTGCGTCCGGGGCCGCGTTCGACCGCGGCGATGGTTTTGCCCAGCAGTTCGAAATATTGAGCCGGCGTGATGAGACCGGCGCGCACCAGCGCCAGGTCGTCGTAATAGGACGTGAATCCTTCGAACAGCCACAGCAGGCGCGTGTAGTTCTCGCGCTCGTAGTCATAGGGCAGGAAAGCCGCGGGACGTATGCGCTTTACGTTCCAGGCATGGAAATATTCGTGGCTGCACAGACCCAGAAAATTCCGGTAGGCCTCGCTCGCCCCGTCCATGCCGGCATAGGGCAAATCATGGCGCGAGGCGATCAGCGCCGTGCAGTCTGCATGTTCGAGGCCACCGTAGCCGTCACCGACCACGCTGGTCAGAAACAGATAGCGGGCAAACGGCGGCGCCCCGCCGGCCGGCGTGAACAGCCGGCATTGGGCTTCGCATAGCGCCGCCAGATCGCTCGCCAGGCGCGCGCAGTCGGCATCGTGGCGCCCGCTGATCACCATGGCGTGAGGAACCCCGGCAACGCTGAATTCGACGCGCGTAAAACGCCCGCACTCGACCGGATGGTCGATCAAATCGTCGTAATCGCGCGCGGCGTACAGGCCGAAGCCCCACGGCCGCGCAGCGCCGGCGCGCCCGCGCGCGGGCGCTAGTGTGGTGGCGACCTGCCAGTCGCGCACGCCGGCGGGCGGCCGGATATCCACCAGGCAGGGCAGCTTTTCCTGACCCAGCACGCGCAGGCACAGACATACCGGATTGAAAAACGCATGGCTCGCGTCGAGATGCGCGCCGCGCACGGACAAATCCCAGGCATACACGCGCGTACGCACTTCCAGCGCGCAACCGGCCGCCAGGGGCGGCGCGCGCCAGGTGTGCTTGTCCAGCTTTTCCAGCGCCACCGGGGCGTCGCCGGCGCTCGCACTTACGCACACGAAATGGCGCGCATAGTCGCGGATCAGATAGCTGCCGGGTATCCAGGCCGGCAGCGCGAACCGCTGCCCGGCTGGATCTGGCCGCGCCACGTGCAGCAGCACTTCGAACAGGTGAGCGGCCTGATCGACCGGTGTGATGGTGTACCACAATGCCTGGGAAATCGCCATGCCGGAGCGCTCGCGTTTTGGATTGGCATGATTTTACGCCGCGGCGGCCTGCCGCCCGCGCGCCCCGCAGGGGCAGATTTTCTGGTGTAAAGTGAAAAAGTTATCCAACGCCGACAGGGAGTACGCGATGAGTGTCTGGGGACCGCTGGCAGCACGTTACGAAACCGCCAAACCGCAACGCAAAATGCTGGCACTTGACGGCGGC
>JAEUNN010000388.1 GCA_016791085.1 Rhodocyclaceae bacterium
CGCAATGATCCCCGGACAAATCGAAACCGCAGACGGTGACATAGAACTGAACGCCGGCCGCGCCACGCTCACGCTCGGCGTCACGAATACCGGCGACCGCCCGATACAGGTCGGCTCGCACTATCACTTCGCCGAAACCAATACCGCGCTGGCTTTCGACCGCGCCGCGGCGCGCGGCTACCGGCTCAATATCGCGGCCGGTACGGCCGTGCGGTTCGAGCCCGGCCAGACGCGCGAGGTCGAACTGGTCGCGCTGGACGGCCTGCGCGTCGTGTACGGATTCAATGCCAAGGTGATGGGAGCGCTGTGATGGCGAAAATTTCGCGCCGCGCCTATGCGGAAATGTTCGGCCCCACCACGGGTGACCGCGTGCGCCTGGCCGACACCGACCTGTGGGTGGAAGTCGAGCGCGATTTCACCGTGTATGGCGAGGAAGTCAAATTCGGCGGCGGCAAGGTAATCCGCGACGGCATGGGCCAAGGTCAGCGCGCGGCCGCCGAAGTGGCCGACACCGTCATCACCAATGCGCTCATCATCGACCACTGGGGCATAGTCAAAGCCGACGTGGGCATCAAGGGCGGGCGCATCCAGACCATAGGCAAGGCCGGCAATCCGGACATACAGCCCGGCGTGACCATCGCCATCGGCGCGGCCACCGAAATTATCGCCGGCGAAGGCATGCTGCTCACGGCGGGCGGCATAGATACGCACATCCACTTCATTTGCCCGCAGCAAATCGAAGAAGCGCTCATGAGCGGCGTGACCACCATGATAGGCGGCGGCACCGGCCCGGCCACCGGCACCTTTGCCACCACCTGTACGCCGGGCCCCTGGCACATACGGCGCATGTTGCAGGCGGCCGAGGCCTTCCCGATGAACCTGGGTTTTCTCGGCAAGGGCAACGCCAGTTTGCCGCTGCCGCTGGTGGAACAGGTGGGCGCCGGCGCGATAGGACTGAAGCTGCACGAAGATTGGGGCACCACGCCGGCGGCGATAGACAACTGCCTGTCGGTGGCCGAGGACCTGGACGTGCAGGTGGCGATCCATACCGACACGCTCAACGAATCCGGTTTCGTGGAAGCCACCATGGCGGCTTTCAAGGGCCGCACCATACATAGTTTCCATACCGAAGGTGCCGGCGGCGGCCACGCGCCGGACATCATACGGCTGGCCGGGCTCGCCAACGTGCTGCCGTCCTCGACCAATCCGACCCGGCCCTATACGGTCAATACGCTGGACGAGCACCTGGACATGCTCATGGTGTGCCATCACCTCGATCCGGCCATCGCCGAGGACGTGGCGTTCGCCGAGTCGCGCATACGCCGCGAAACCATCGCGGCCGAAGACATCCTGCACGACCTGGGCGCGCTGTCCATGTATTCGTCCGATTCGCAGGCCATGGGCCGGGTCGGCGAGGTAATCATCCGCTGCTGGCAGACCGCGCACAAAATGAAGTTGCAGCGCGGCGCCCTGCCCGCCGACGGGGCCAGGAACGACAATTTCCGCGCGCGCCGCTACGTCGCCAAATTCACCATCAACCCCGCGCTGGCGCACGGCATCGCACACGAAGTCGGCTCCATAGAGCCGGGCAAGCTGGCCGATCTGGTGCTCTGGAAGCCGGCGTTTTTCGGCGTCAAACCCAGCCTCATCCTGAAGGGTGGCATGATCGCGGCGGCCGCCATGGGCGACGCCAATGCGTCCATCCCGACGCCCCAGCCGGTGCATTACCGGCCCATGTTCGGCGCCTATGGCGCAGCACTCGTCAGTTCGGTCACGTTCGTGTCGCAGGCCGCGCTGGCGGCCGGCGGACTTGCCGAACTGGGACTCAAAAAGCCACTGGTCGCGGTGCGCGGCATACGCAGCGTGCGCAAGGCCGACATGATCCACAACGACTGGCAGCCGCACATCGAGGTCGATCCGGAAACTTACGAAGTGCGCGCCGACGGACAATTGTTAAGTTGCGAACCGGCTTCGGTGCTGCCCATGGCACAGCGCTATTTCCTGTTTTGAGTGGCGGCGTCGAACGGCATGTTGCTGGTGGAACATCTGTATGCAGGCGAACAGCCGGCCACGGAAATTTTGCGGCTGGATTTCGAGCGCCGCAGCAAAAGCCGGCTGCGCGCACGCCTCGTGAGCGGTGAAGAAATCGGGCTGTTCCTGCCGCGCGGCACGCTCTTGCGCGGCGGCAACCGCCTGCTCGGCAACGACGGCCGCGTGGTGGCCGTGGAAGCCGCCGCGGAGCGCCTGATCGAGGTGCGCGCCGCCAATCCGCGCGAACTGGCGCGCGCCGCCTATCACCTCGGCAACCGCCACGTCGCGGTGGAAATCGGGCCGGACTGGCTGCGCCTGCAGGACGACCACGTGCTGGCCGACATGCTGCGCGGCCTGGGCGCGGCGATCAGCGCGCTCACGGCGCCTTTCGAACCGGAAGCCGGCGCCTACGCCGGAGCGCACGCACACGCTCATGGCTGAACCTGCCGCCGCGCGGCTGGCCCTGGCGCGCCTGCTGCAACTTGCCAGCCCGGCCCTGCCGGTGGGCGCCTACACCTATTCGCAAGGCCTGGAATGGGCCGTGGAAGCCGGCCAGGTACACGACGAGGCGAGCGCCCGCGCCTGGATAGGGTCCGTGCTGGAACATTCGGTGGCGAGCTTCGAAGCGCCCTGTCTGGCGCAATTGATGGCCGCCTGGACGGCCGGCGACGACGCCCAGGTGGCACGCCTGAACGAACGCTTCCTGGCCAGCCGCGAAACCGCCGAATTGCGCGCGGAAACCGCGCAGATGGGCTATTCCTGCGCGCGCCTGCTGGCTGATCTGCCGGCCTGGGCGACGCTGCCGGGCTGGCCGGAGCGCCTTTCCAGGCTGGCCGAAGCGAGCTTCCCGGCCGCCTGGGGCGCCGCCGCGGCGGCCTGGCAATTGCCGCCCGACGCGGCGCTTACGGCCTATTTGTGGGCCTGGCTGGAAAACCAGGTGATGGCCGCCATCAAGGCCGTGCCGCTGGG
>JAEUNN010001127.1 GCA_016791085.1 Rhodocyclaceae bacterium
TCTGGTCGAACTGATGGGTGGCAGCATATTCGTTGATAGTGCGCCGGGACGCGGTAGTACCTTCGTCTTTACGGCGCGCGTGGCACAGCTAACCGGGACCGGTTGCGTCGATGCCGCCCTGGACGTAGACCACGCGCGTGAAGAGTTGAAGCGCCGCCACGGCGGGGCGCGCATTCTGGTGGTGGACGACGACGGTGACAATCGGGATGTCGCGCAGTGGCTGGTCGAGGATGCCGGACTGACGGCCGATGTCGCCTGCAACGGCGCCGCGGCGCTGGACATGCTAGGCGAGGCGAGCTACGCGCTGGTGCTCATGGACGTGTACATGCCCGTGCTGGACGGGCTGGCGGCGACACGCGCGATCCGCGCGCGGCCCGGCCATATCCATGTACCCGTCATTGCCATGACGGCGAGCGTGCTCGTGGAAGACCGTGCCCGGTGCATCGCAGCGGGCATGAACGATCACGTTCCCAAGCCCGTCGATGCGGCGCAACTTTACGCAAAAATGCTGGAATGGATGGGGCACGACAAACGCGACGCGGAAACGGGAAGGCCCGGCCAGAATATTGCTTGGTCCGACTATTCCGGGTCGTGAACACGCGCGCCTGGTGGTCGCCGGCCGCCGCGCACCCCGCTTGCCCCGCCTGTCCGGCCGCACTATTGCGCTGCGCAGCAGGGCGATTGGTCCAAGTGGCGGGTAAGCAAGGGCGTAGCGCTCCGCGTGTACAAGCTGTGCCCAGACTGCGCCATGCCGCGCAGGATCACACTGTGCCTGAGCATACGCCGGAAAACCGAGTTCCGCGGATGGGCCGGAAACGGCCGCACCGCTGCCTGTGACGCGCTTTTATCGACAATCGCGCGCACTATCGATACGCAACGTTTCACGCCGCCCGCGCAAGTTTTCGAACGGGTGTAATGCCTTGCCACGACTGCCATTTCGCAGCGCGCGCCAAGCTGCGACGAGCGTTGCATCCGGAACTTCGCTTGCCGGGCTGGGTCGATCATGTGGTGGCGATCTCAAGATGCTCGGGGCAATGGATCCCGGGCGCAATTTATCAAGGAGTTCAGCATGCATACATCCCAACGACATCGCGTGGCGCTGATTGCCGCGCTGTTTGCCGCCGGCCTTGCCGGCACCGCCAGTGCCGAAACATTCGTGACGCAATCGCCCAGCACGGTACCCTATGTGAGCGGCGGCGTAGGCACGGGCGATCAGGACGCCATGCGCGCGCAGGCGAGAGACTATAACCTGCGCCTTACTTTCGCGGAATCCGGCACCGGCGCCTACCTGGCCAACGTCTATGTCGATATTCGCAACGACATGCGGCAACACGTGCTCACCACGGTGACCGACGGCCCGTACCTGATGGCGCAACTTCCGCCCGGCCGTTACACGCTCGAAGCCACGTTCAATGGGGTCAAGCAGGGCCGCAGTTTCTATGTGTCGCGCGGCCAGGCGACCAATGTGTCCGTATATTGGCCCGCGGGCTGAACCCGGTAGTTTTAGTTTGATTGCCTGACAAGGCGGGCGGGTCCGGTGCTGACACCCGGGCCCGCCTCGGCATTGCCGGGTAGGCAGAGTGGGCCTCGATCCGGCGGCGTTGCGCCGGTCAGGAGTTTCCTGCCGCGATGCGGCCGGCATGCATGGCGAAAAGCGAGAGCTCGCGCGCGAAGCAGCCGGGAGGATGCGCTTTAGTGTGGTGGGGCTCGCGTAGCGCGGAGTTCGAGCGCTTGATCAAGCAAAGTCCGCCACGGATCTATCCAGGTCAGGCGCGCCGCTGCCGCAGCGCGTGCGTCGCATCCGGCAACTAAGTTGCAGTGATCAGGCCGCCGGATGGCCCATTTCGCGCAGCTTGCGGTATAGCGTCATGCGTGACCAGCCAAGTTCGCGCGCGGCGGCGGATTTGTTCCATTGGGTGCGTTCTAGTGCGGACACGATCAGGCTCATTTCGTCGGGCGGCGGCGAATTTGCCCAGATGTGGCTGCGTATGCGCGCGGGCAGGTGGGCCACGTCCAGGTCGCCGCCGCTGCTGTCTATGAGCGCACTTTCCAGCGCATTGCGCAATTCGCGCACATTGCCGGGCCACGGGTAGGCGCGCAGGGCCACGCGCGTGGCGGGCGCCAGGGCGACCAGATCGCGCCGCATGGCCGCGCATAGTTGGTGCAGAAAATGTTCGGCGAGCGGGACGATGTCGCCGGCGCGCTCGCGCAGCGCGGGTAGATCTATGCGCGCGACGTCAAGCCGGTACTGCAAATCCTGACGGAACGTGCCTTGCGCGCACATGGCGTCGAGATCGCGGTGGGTGGCGGCGATCAGGTGCACATCGGCCCGCAAGGGGCGCAGGCCGCCGACGCGGTAAAAGTCGCGGCTTTCTATGACGCGCAACAGCTTGGCCTGGGCGCCGGGCGGCAGTTCGCCGATTTCGTCCAGAAATAGTGTGCCACCCGCGGCAAGTTCGAATTTGCCCGGCTGGGCGTGGTGAGCGCCGGTAAACGCGCCGCGCTCGTGGCCGAATAGTTCGGATTCCACCAGATGTTCCGGCAGGCTCGCGCAATTGAGGCTTACCAGCGGCCCGCGTGCGCGCGGGCTTTGCGCATGCAGCGCGTGCGCCACGCATTCCTTGCCGCTGCCGGTTTCGCCCACCAGCAGCACATTGCAGTCGAATTGCGCAACGCGTGCCACGCGCTCGCGCAGCGCACGCATCGCGGAGGATTTGCCGATCAGCCGTTCCAGCCCGCCCGCGCGCGTATTGGCGGCGCCGGATGGCGGGCGGACCGGAGCGGCCGCGGCCACCGGCCGCTCCGGCGATGGCGCCAGGCCGTCCTGGGCTGAGGCGCACCAGCGCTCGATTTCTTCGGGCCAGGCCACCACTTCGGCGAGGCCGCGGCGCAGTGCCAGCGCGAAATGCGCCGGCGCCGGATCGGGATGGATTAGTGCCGGCCGCGGCAAACTGGAGCGGGGCGAGGGCAGGCGCAATAACTGCGCGTCCAGCAGCGGCGCGTCGGCGTGGCTCACGATGGCCTGAGCGGCCGTTCCACGCGCCATCAGGTGGGGCGGCAGCACCACCACCGACGTGCCCAGCCGTTTGCGCATGGCGTCTGCGACACGCTCGGCCAAAGGCAGGTCCGCCGGCATTGCGGCCAGCAAGGTAATCGGCATCGGCATATATACCCCGGCTTTGTTTTTCGGGTGAAGGCGCAAGGCGCACGCGCGAGGCCAAGCGGCCGCACGGCTATGGTCACCCACTTGATGTGTGCAGCTTACAGCTACCACCATAGACTGCATTGTGAAATGTTGTCGATGCTTACATGTTGTTACACCGGGCGTAACGGCGCCCGCGCAAGGCCG
>JAEUNN010000411.1 GCA_016791085.1 Rhodocyclaceae bacterium
GTCGTCCTCGAATTTGGGCAACTGGCCCGTGCCGTACAGGCTGTCCGCGTTCACCAGGTAGGGCGCATACACCTCCTGATAGCCGTGCTCGCCGGTGTGCAGATCGAGCATGAATTGCGCCAGCGCGCGGTGCAGGCGCGCGACGCCGCCACGCATGAGCGTGAAACGCGCGCCGCTCAGTTTGACCGCGGCTTCAAAATCCAGCCCGCCCAGACCGGCGCCGATATCGACGTGATCGCGCGGCGCAAACGCCAGTGCCGGCGGCACGCCCCAGCGGTGGGTTTCGACGTTCTGATCCGGGCCGCCGCCGGCCGGCACGCTGTCGTGCGGCAAATTGGGGATGGTCGCAAGCAATGCATTGAACTGTTCGAGCGCGGCATTCTGTTCGGCTTCTATGGCTTTGAGTTCGTCCGCCACCGTGCCGGTTTCCGCCATCAGATCGGCGGCGTCCTCGCCTTTGGCCTTGCGCTGGCCTATCTGTTTGGACAGGGCGTTGCGGCGCGCCTGCAGTTCCTGCGTGCGCGTTTGCAGGAATTTGCGGCGCGCTTCCAGGTTTTCGAATTGCGTGCCGTCGAGCGCATAGCCGCGCGTGGCCAGGCGATCCGCCACGGTTTGCAGTTGAGTGCGCAGGAGGTTCGGGTCGAGCATCGCGATATTCCTGAGTTATCTTTATAAATCAACATTATACATGCCGGGTGCAAAAACCTGCCGGGGCATGCGCGCGGGGAGCAGCGAACTTGCGCTACATCATTGCCTGAATCGGGAACCAAGACTATAAAACACTTGTCGTGTGGAAAATGTCACGGCGCACAGTTGTTGGCAGCTTGCGTTTTTCACCGACCGAGTCAAAGGAGGTTCCCATGCTCACGTTGCAAGATTGCCTGGATTATGCCGATTTGTCTCCCGAAGACGTGTCCGCGATTGCCGAGCACGAACATGTGCCTGAAGTGGTTGCCGCCGAAATGGGCGCGCAATGGGTACAGTCCGACAGCGGTTGCTACCGCATCGTGACGTGCATGATGGACAACATCGAGCATGCCGAAGCGCATGGCGATCAGCGCAAGGCTCATGAGCAGGAAGAAGCTTTGCGCCATTTCGTGCATGCGCATAGCCCGTCTCACTGATCCGGTGCCGCCTGGGCGTCCAGGCTGCGCAGGAATCTGAGCTTTTCCGCGATGCGGGCTTCCAGCCCGCGGTCGCTGGGCCGGTACCACTCCACCGGCGGCATGCCCTCGGGAAAATAATTCGCGCCGGCCGCATAGGCGTGCGGTTCGTCGTGGGCGTAGCGATACTCGCGCCCGTAGCCCAGATTTTCCATGAGCCGCGTGGGCGCGTTGCGCAGCGCGAGCGGCACCGGCCGCGTGGCGTCCTTCTGCACGAAACGACGCGCCTCGTTGTAGGCCACATACACGGCATTGGATTTGGCGCTGCAGGCCAGAAAAACCACAGCCTGAGCCAGCGCCAGTTCGCCTTCGGGCGAACCCAGGCGCTCGTAGGTGGCGCAGGCATTGAGCGCGATGTCTAGCGCGCGCGGATCGGCCAGGCCGATATCTTCGATCGCCATGCGCACGATGCGCCGCCCCAGGTAGAGCGGATCGGCGCCGCCGTCCAGCATGCGCACCAGCCAGTACAGCGCCGCATCCGGGCTGGAACCGCGCACCGACTTGTGCAAGGCCGAAATCTGATCGTAAAACTGCTCGCCGCCCTTGTCGAAGCGGCGCAAATCGCGCGCCAGCGCGGCTTCGAGAAATTCCGCATCGACGTTCGCGCGCGCCGCGGCGCGCGCCGCCACGGCGATCTGTTCGAGCAAATTCATGAGCCGCCGCGCATCGCCGTCGGCAAAACCTATCATGCGGCTGCGCGCCGCATCCTCGATCTGCAATTGCGGGCATTCGACGCGGCGCGCGCGTTCGAGCAAAGTGCCCAGTTCTTCGGCGGTGAGGCTTTCCAGCACATACACCTGGGCGCGCGACAGCAGCGCCGAATTGACTTCGAAACTGGGGTTTTCGGTGGTGGCGCCGATGAAAGTCAGCACGCCCTGTTCGACATAGGGCAAAAACGCATCCTGCTGGGCGCGGTTGAAGCGATGCACTTCATCGACGAACAGTATGGTGCGGCGGCCGCCCGCGCGGAGCGCCTGGGCGCGCGCGACCGCGTCACGTATTTCCTTGACCCCCGCCAGCACGGCCGAAATGGCCAGGAATTCGGCCTCGAAACCTTGCGCCATGAGGCGCGCCAGCGTGGTTTTGCCTACCCCCGGCGGGCCCCAGAGGATCATCGAGTGCGGGGTTTTCGACTCGAACGCGAGGCGCAGCGGCTTGCCCGGACCCAGCAGCTGGCGCTGGCCTATCACCTGGTCCAGGGTTTGCGGGCGCATGCGCTCGGCAAGCGGCGCGGGCGGCGGGTCGGCGTCGAACAGGTCGGCCATGCGGGTAGTGCGGTGTCGGCGGAGCGTGCGTCAGGCGCCGCGGCGCGGCGGGTGCATCATTTGTCGCCGACCACGTCGGCGCCGGCGGGCGGCGAGAACTTGAACTGCGCCGCGTCCAGTTTGAGGTTGCGCTCGAATTTCTGGAAATCCAGGCGCGTGGTCTGGCCGAACTGGTCGCGCAATTCCATGGCGCGCAAATCGTTGTCGGCAAACCCTATGCGCACCCATTCGAACCCGCTTTCGCGCCCCTTGGGTTTGGCATCCACCCAGTCTATGCCCTGGTCGCTGCCGCCTTCCTTGAGATCGAAATGCTTTTCCAGTTCGTTGCGTCCGGCCAGCAGCGCAGCCGGGCTGGTGCCCAGCGCATCGCCCAGTTTTTTGACGCTCACCTGGTTCAGGTCGCGGTCATAAATCCACAGCCGTGCGCCGTCGCCCACCAGCAACTGGTAATAGGGCTTTTCGTAGGTCCAGCGGAATTTGCCGGGACGCTCGAACGCCATCTGGCCCGACGCTTCCTGCGGCTTGCGGCCGGATTTGGCCTGCACCACCTGGGTGAAGTTGGCGCGCCCGGTGCGCGTGGATTCCACGAACTGCTTGAGTTGCGGCAGCGCTGCCGCGCAAGCCGCCTGCGCGCCCAGACAGAGCGCGGCGAACATCAGTGCATTGACGATTTTCATGAGTTTCCTTGTTCAGGCCGGCCGGCGCGCGGCGCGCCGCCCTGTGCACCAGAACGCAGGCCGGCGCCGCGCCGATGACCGGCGGCTGCAATCCGGCCGGCGGCGCCGGCCACCCGGCGCGCCTGGCAGGGCCTCACGCGCATGGCGAAAACCTTGCCGAGGCGCTCACTCCGGCCGTGCCGGCGCCAGCACTTCGCGCCCGCCGGTGGCATTCATGGGCGATACCAGACCGGCCTGTTCCATGGCTTCTATCATGCGCGCGGCGCGGTTATAGCCTATGCGCAAATGCCGCTGCACCAGCGATATGGAGGGCCGGCGGGTTTTCAGCACGACTTCCACGGCCTGATCGTAGAGCGGGTCGGATTCCGGATTGGCGCCCTCGCCGCCGGCCGCGATGTCGACCGCAGCGGACTCGTCGTCCAGCGAAGAGGACAACAAATCCGCGACGTAATTCGGCGGCCCGCTGGCTTTGAGCGCTTCCACCACGCGGTGCACCTCGGCATCCGCGACGAATGCGCCATGCACGCGCTGCGGCATGCCGGTGCCGGGCGGCAGGTAGAGCATGTCGCCCTGGCCGAGCAGAGATTCGGCGCCCATCTGATCCAGGATGGTGCGCGAATCGACCTTGCTCGACACCTGGAAGGCGATCCGCGTCGGAATGTTCGCCTTGATGAGGCCGGTAATCACATCCACGCTGGGGCGCTGGGTCGCGAGGATCAGATTCACGCCGGCCGCGCGCGCCTTTTGCGCCAGGCGCGCGATCAGTTCTTCGACCTTTTTGCCGACCACCATCATGAGGTCGGCCAGTTCGTCTATGACAAGCACGATGTACGGCATGGCGGCCAGCGGTTCCGGGCTTTCCGGCGTGATGGAAAACGGATTCGGTATGGGCTTGCCGGCCTTTTCGGCTTCCTGCACCTTGCTGTTGTAGCCGGCCAGATTGCGCACGCCCAGCGCCGACATGAGCTTGTAGCGCTTGTCCATTTCGCCCACGCACCAGGCCAGCGCACCGGCGGCGTGCTTCATGTCCGTCACCACCGGTGCGAGCAGATGCGGTATGCCTTCATATACCGACAGTTCCAGCATTTTCGGGTCTATGAAAATCATGCGCACGCGGTTGGCGTCGGCCTTGAACAGCAAGGACAGGATCATGGCGTTGATGGCCACGGATTTGCCCGAACCCGTGGTGCCGGCCACCAGCAGGTGCGGCATTTTGGCGAGATCCGCCACCACCGGCTGGCCGCCTATGTCCTTGCCCAGGGCCAGCGTGAGCGGGCTCGCCATGTCGCCGTAGGCGGCGGAACCGAGAATTTCGGACAGCCGCACCACCTGCCGCTTGGGATTGGGCAATTCCAGGCCCATGCAGGACTTGCCCGGTATGGACTCCACGACGCGTATGCTCACCACCGACAGCGCGCGCGCCAAGTCCTTCATGAGATTGACGATTTGCGCGCCCTTCACGCCCACCGCGGGCTCGATTTCATAGCGCGTGATGACCGGCCCCGGGTAAGCCGCCTGCACCTTCACCTCGACGCCGAAATCGTTGAGCTTGCGCTCTATGAGGCGCGAAGTGAATTCCAGGGTTTCCGGCGAAGGCAGTTCGGTGGTGCGCGCGGGTTCGTCCAGCAATGTGAGCGGCGGCAGGCCGCCCGGCGGAATTTCCGCGAATAGCGTGCCCTGCCGGTCGCGCGCGGCGCGGTCGGATATTTCGATGTCGGGCTTGGGCGTTTCTATGCGCAGCTTGGGCGCTTTTTCGGTTTTTTTGCGCTCGGTTTCGACCACCACTTCGCGCTGTTCCGCCACCGTACGTCCAACCCGGCGGTCCTGCCAGCGATCGCGCGCCTGCAAGACGGTGAACCAGCCGTTTTCCAGCAGCAGGCCGAAATTTTCCGCGGCCTGCAGCCACGACACCCCGGTGAACAGGCTCAAACCCGCCGCGAACGTAACCAGCAGCAACAAGGTGGCGCCGGTAAAGCCGAAATAGCCGCCGGCCACGCGGGCGATTTCCATGCCCAGCAGGCCGCCCGATGTCAGCGGCAGATCGCTGCCCAGGCTGTGAAAGCGCAGCGCCTCGATGCCGCAACTGCACACCAGCACGGCGGCAAAGCCGGCCAGCGCCACGATCACGCCGCGCCGGTCTTCGGTCATGCGGTCGGCGCGGCGGTGCCACAACAGCGCCGCACCGGCCAGGCCCACCCACCACCAGGCGGAGCGGCCGAACACGAACAGCAGCACATCGGCGAGCCAGGCGCCGAACTGCCCGCCCGGGTTGCGCGGCGTGCTGCCGGCCACGGCGTGCGACCAGCCGGGATCGGCGCGATCGTAAGCAATCAGCACCAGCGCCAGGTAGAGCGCCAGCGCACCGAGCAGCAGCCAGCGCGCCTCCATGAGCAGGCGGGCTAGCTTTTCCGGCAGCGGGCGGGAGGAAGTGCGTTCAGACACCGTCGCAGTGGCCTGCAAAAACAATGGCCGAATTATACGTGCACGCCGCGAGGCCCCCCAAACGCCCCGGCGCCGGCCCGGGCCGGCGCAACGGCCGCATTAATTCCGGCCGAAATGGCCGGGGCATTTCCGTATATGCGCACCTCGCCATACAATCCGCTCATGCTCTCTAGGAGAAAAAGTTCGTGACCGAAGCCCCGGTGATGCCGCAGGCGGAATTCGATGCGGCAGTCCGGCGCCGCACGACGCAGTTGCTGTATCGCCATGCCGCGCTCGCCCAGGGGGTAGCGGTCGTCATATCCACCCTGCTGGTGGTGGTGCATCATCCCTACCGCCCCACGGCGGCACTTATCTGGTGGCTGGCCATGGCCGCCATAGGCGGCGCGCGACTATGGCTCGCGCGCGCATTCCGGCGCCAGGGCGACGCCGACCAGGCGCTGTGGCAAAAACGTTTCCTGATCGGCGTGGGCGCGGCCTCGGCGGGCTGGACCGCCGGCGCCGTGCTGTTCATCTGGGGGCTGCCGGAAACTTACCAGCTATTCACCGTGGTGGTGCTGGCCGGCATGGTGGCCGGCGGGCTGCCGCTGCTGTCCGGCGTGCCGCGCGCCTATGCGCTGTTCGCCGTGCCCATTGTGGCCAGCGCCGGCATCCTGGTGGCGCTGCAGGCCACCGAACTCATGCACTGGGCGTTCGTGGCCATGATGGGCCTGTTCATGCTGGCCATGCTGCGCTCGTCGCAGGCCTACCACGCGGCGATATCCGACGCCGTGCGGCTGGGCATCGCGCAATCCAGGCTGGCGGCGGATTTGGCGCGCGCGCGCGACGCGGCCGAAGCCGCCAGCCGCGCCAAGAGCGAATTTCTGGCCACCATGAGCCATGAAATCCGCACCCCCATGAATGGCGTGATCGGCATGAGCGGCCTGCTGCTGGAAAGCGAACTCGACGCCGACCAGCGCGAATACGCGCTCACCATCAAAAGCGGCGCCGAAGCGCTGCTCACCATCATCAACGACATACTCGATTTCGCCAAGATCGAGGCCGGACGCGTCGAACTGGAGCGCATAGAGTTCGACCTGCGCGACCTCATCGAAGATTTGGTCGCGCTGCTGGC
>JAEUNN010000486.1 GCA_016791085.1 Rhodocyclaceae bacterium
ACGCTGGCGGCACGCAGGGCGGTGCCGTCATGTATGGGCAGGTTGAACTGTTCGGGATGCACGCTGTATTCGCTTACTTCGCCGTCCTTGAGTTCGCCGACCTGGGTATGGCCCGTGATGGAAATTTCGTCCAGACCGTCCGCGCCATGCACGGTCAGGGCGCGCCGGCTGCCCAGACGCTGCAGCACGCGCACCTGTATGCCCACCAAGTCCGGGTGAAACACCCCCAGCACCTGATGCGGCGCGCCGGCCGGATTGGTGAGCGGACCAAGAATATTGAATATGGTGCGCACGCCCAGTTCGCGCCGCACCGGCGCGGCGTGCTTCATGGCGCTATGGTGATTGGGCGCGAACATGAAACCCACGCCGGTTTGCCCTATGCACTCGGCGATGGCGGCCGGTTTGAGGCTGATGTTGGCGCCCAGCGCCTCCAGCACGTCGGCCGAACCGCATTGCGAGGACACCGAACGGCCGCCGTGTTTGGCCACCTTGGCGCCTCCGGCCGCGGCGACGAACATCGCCGCCGTGGAAATATTGAAGGTGTGGGCACCGTCGCCGCCGGTGCCGCAGGTATCGACGAGGTAGCTGTCGTCGGCCACCTCGACCTTGGTGGACAGTTCGCGCATGACCTGCGCCGCCGCGGCGATTTCCCCTATGGTTTCCTTTTTCACGCGCAAACCCACGGTAAGCGCTGCAATCATGACCGGCGTGACTTCGCCGGACATGATGGCGTGCATCAACGCGAGCATTTCGTCGTGAAAAATTTCGCGGTGTTCGATCACCCTTTGCAGGGCCTGCTGGGCAGTAATGGTCATGTGTCCCCCTGATCTGGAAAAGCCGGTGTTCACGCGGCGGCGCGCAGGAAGTTGCGCAGCATGTCGTGGCCGTGTTCGGTCATGATGGATTCGGGATGAAATTGCACGCCTTCGACCAGAAATTGCGTGTGGCGCACACCCATGATTTCGCCGTCGTCGGTCCAGGCCGTCACCTCCAGACAGGCCGGCAAGGTTTCGCGGCGTATCGCCAGCGAATGATAGCGTGTCGCCGTGAGCGGATTGGGCAAGCCGCTGAACACGCCCAGGTTGGCGTGATGTACCGGCGAAGTTTTGCCGTGCATCATCTGTTTGGCATGGATCACCTCGCCGCCGAACGCTTCGCCTATGCTCTGGTGGCCCAGACACACGCCCAGCAGTGGAATGCGCCCGGCAAACGCGCGTATGGCCGGAACGGATACGCCGGCCTGTGCCGGGGCGCAAGGACCGGGGGAAACGACGATCACGTCGGGCCGCAATGCTTCGATATCTTCCAGGCCGATCGCATCGTTGCGATACACGCGCACGTCCTCACCCAGCTCGCCGAAATACTGGACGAGGTTGTAGGTGAAAGAATCGTAGTTGTCGATCATGAGCAGCATATTTGCAACATCCCACTGTTTTTACTGAACAAACCGCAAAATTTCCGGCTGCCGGGCGGGCCCGGATCTGGGCTGGCCGGCCCGCCGCGCATGCACCGCCCCGGCACATGGACACTGCCATTTTCGCCGATAACGGCGCATTGCGGAATCGGCCTTTGTTTCGGCCCCGGTCGAGCGCGAGCTGGCGCAGCCGTAACACCGCGCGCCGGCCAGCCGCGCAATATCCATTACGCCCTTGCTGCAAGCGCGCGGTGCGGGCACGCCGGTGGCCGTTCCGCCCATGCAGAGGCGCGCGGGCAGCGCCGGTCCAGGCTCGTGCGTTTTATTTTCGCCACGCCTCCGCACGAAATATGCGGCGATTTGCGAAGTCCGAGTACCCAAGTGGCTAAGATGGAACCGAGGGCGCCCGATCCCCCGGGTGCCGCCCGCCAACGCTCACACCATGCACGCTTCGGCCTTCCTGCACGCCCACGCCGGCAACCCCGACTGGCGCATCGCGCTCGCGCAATGTCTCGCACAACTGCATTCCGCCAGCGCGGCCCGCAGCGCGCTGCA
>JAEUNN010001234.1 GCA_016791085.1 Rhodocyclaceae bacterium
CCGCAAGCACCTGGAAAACGCGCTGGCCACGCTGACCGGCACGCCGGCCGCGCAATTCAGCCTGCCGCCGGGCAATTTGCCGGCGGCCCCGGCCGCAGTGCCGCTGGCCGCGCCCGGTACGCTGCTGGAACGGCGGCCCGACGTGGCCGCGGCCGAGCGCGCGGTTGCCGTCGCCAATGCCCAGATCGGCGTCGCCCAGGCGGCGTTCTATCCTTCGTTCGTGCTGGCGCCCAGTTTTATCGGCGCCGAAGCCACGCGCCTGGCGGACCTGTTTTCGGCGCCCGCGCTCATCTGGTCCCTAGGCCTGGCCGCTACGCAATTGCTGTTGGACGGCGGGCGTGCCCGTGCCGGCGTCGATTACGCCAGTGCCGGCTACCGTGCCAGCGTGGCAAATTACCGCCTGACCGTGCTGACAGCCATCGAAGAGGCGCAGAACGCGCTGGACGACATGCAGGATTTGGCACAGGCCGAACACAACCAGGCGGCGGCCGTGGCAGAGCAGCGCAAGGCTTTCGAAACCAGTCTGGCGCGCTATCGGAGCGGGCTGGATAACGCGCTCACGCTGGCCGTGACGCAGCAAAATCAGCTGGCGGCCGAGCGCGTGCTGTCGCAAATACGCGGCAGCCGCTACACGGCGTCGGTCGCGCTGGTCAAAGCCCTGGGCGGCGGCTGGCAGGCCGATCGGCCCGCCGCGCCAGGCCGGGCGCAGCCTTAGTCCGCCGCAGGCGATACATCGCGGCCCGCGGCGGAGTTCTTGCGGGACGGGGGGACAGCCCGTTCCGAAGCTTGCGATATTGCGGCAGGCGGAGCAAAGCCTCAGTCCGGCCGGCGCAAAGTCTGCGGGCAGTGCGCAACGCACGGCCCAGCGCCGGCGCGGCCGAAATTCCCTGGAGCCGGCACCCATGTCACCTGACGTCGCCATATTGCGCGCCGACGGGCTGTTGTCAGACTTCTGGTGAGATACTGACTGAATCGCGGATAGCTTTCGAAGAACTTGCGGCAACCTTGCGGCAAGTTGATGTAAAGCGTGCCTTGGCGTTCTCGCGTTATCTCCGTATAAGACAGTCTTTCATGGCCGTACGTGTGCACTCAAACCATGCATGTTAATGCAGTTAAATATAGCAAATAATTGCGTGCCAGATTTGGACGCCAGGTATTAAACTGCGAACCACGGCAATCCTGCCGGAAAAGGAGAAAACCATGAATGCTCTAGTCAGAGGGGGCGTGGCGCTGCTGGCGGTGGCGCTGCTATTTGCCTGCGGTACGGGTGGACCGGGCGGCAGTGCGCCGGCCGACCCGGCACGTGCCCAGATTACGCTGCTTTACGATGCCTTTGGCAACGCGCCGGGCATGGAGAAGGACTGGGGCTTCGCGGCCTATGTCGAATATGGCGGCAAGCGCATCTTGTTCGATACCGGCAACAATGCCGAAATATTTGAAAAGAACGTCAAGGCCAAAGGTATAGATCTTACCAGGCTAGATTTCGTGATCATGAGTCACCGCCACGGCGACCACACCAGCGGACTCAATTATCTGCTGTCCGTGAATCCCGGCGTCAAGATATATACGCCGAAAGAAAATTTCGGCGTATTCGGCGCCGGACTGCCAGGCAGCTTTCTGAAAGCCAATGATGCGCTGCCGGCGGAAATGCGTTATTACGACGGCAAGGTTCCGGATAAACTGCGCTTCGGCACGCCCTGGCCCAAAGGCAATTTCGAGTGGGTGACCGAGTCCAGGGAAATCGCGCCCGGGGTACGCCTGATACTGCTCAAAGGACCATGGGGCGTCGATCTGGATGTGATGGAAATTGCGCTGGCCATCGACACCCCGGACGGCATCGTGCTGGTGGTAGGCTGCAGCCATCCGACCATAGAAAAAATCGTCGAAACGGCTTCCGAGGGCGGCAAAAAAGCCGTGCACCTCGTGGTGGGCGGCACCCATCTGCTGCCGGCCAAGCCGGAAGACGTGAAGCGCATCGCGAACACCCTGCACGACACCTACAAGGTAGCTTACGTGGCGCCTGCACACTGCACCGGCGAACTGGCTTTCGGCGCGCTGCGCGAGCGCTTCGGCAGCCGCTATCTGTACGCCGGCCTGGGCACTACGCTCAAATTGGGCCGTGTCGTCCAGTCCATCGCCGCCGACGGCCGGCCGCATACGCTACAGGCCATGGACGAGGCCGAGCGGCAGGATTACCGGCGCCTGCTGGCGAGCGGGCTGGACGAAGAAGGGCTCATGGTCGCGCAGGCCGGGGCGGGCGGCCACAGGCACTGAAAGCTGCGCGCGCGGCAGCGCAGCCGCATGGTCCGCCGGGCGTAGCGGCGGACCATGCGTAAGCCAAAGGCCGGGCCGGCTGTGTTTTGAAGCGCGGTGCGCTGGCGGCGCGGGCCGGGTTCAGCGCGCCAGCACCGTGTTGCCCACCGGGCAGGTGGCGGCGTAGGGGCACGACGCACAGGTGCGGCGCATTTCGGTCATCAGGCCGGTATCGCGCAAGGTCGCAATGATTTTGAGCGATAGTTTGAGGTCTTCGATATGCGGCTTATTCGAATCGAAACATCCCAGGTCGGCCAGCACCGCGGCCGCGAACTGGGCTTTTTCTCCGCATTCGATCGATTGTTTTTCCAGATACCGGGTCAAGGCACAATTGAGCTTGCCGCTTGCCGTCGGATCCATGAGTCGGGGAGGCTTTCAAAGTTGAACCGCGCCCCAGTGTGCCATCGCTACCGGATCCTGACATCACCACTTCCAGGTATCTTGTTAACTATTTTTGGCTAATTTTGGCAGGTGAATTTTTCGACCGCCTGACTATTTAAGATTCATCAGTCCGTGAAACATGGCAAAGCGCGTAAGTTCCGCCGTGCTGTGCAGGTCCAGCTTTGCCATGAGATTGCGGCGATGCGACACGATGGTGTTGGTGGCCAGATGCAGTTGCGTGCCGATCTGGGCCGAAGTCATGCCGTTCGCGATCATGGACAGGATTTGGCGCTCGCGGCGCGTCAAACTGGCCACCAGATCTTCCTGCGCTTTGGTTTGGGGCGCGCCCCCACCCGCATCGCGAATCAGGGTTTCGATCTGTTTCAGCAGATTCACGCCTTCTTCATTGAGCCGCTTGCGGTGGCTCACGTCCAGCACGGTTCCGACCATGCGCAGCGGATTGCCGGCGGCGTCGCGCTGGATTACCTTGCCGCGTGCTTCGACGTCTATCCAGTGGCCGTCCTTGTGACGCAGGCGGTGTTCGCTGTGGAAGCTGGAAATTTCGCCCGAGAAGTGGTCGGTCAATTTACGCTTGACCGTGGCCACGTCGCGCGGATCGACCAGACGCCACCAATTTTCGTCGAAGCGGCCCAATTCTTCCGGCAGGTAGCCGACCAGGGCATGCCAGCGCATGTCGCCGACGATTTCGTGCGCCGCCACGCGCCAGTCCCACAGCGCCAATCCCGAGCCTTCGAGTGCCAGTTCGAGCCGCTCCTCGTTCTCCATGAGCGCCAGATCGGCTTCTTTGGCTTCGGTAATGTCCTGGCCCATGCCCATCCATTCGATCACGCCACCCTGGCCATCGCGTATCGGCGCCGCCCGGACGCTCATCCAGCGCCATGCGCCATCGTGGCGGCGAAGCCGGTACTCGTGCAGGAAAGCTTCGCCTCGTTCCACGGCCGTGCGCCATTGGCGCAGCGTGAGGTCGCGGTCGTCGGGGTGGACCGCATCGGCCCAACCCGCCCCCAGCATCTGTTCGCCGGTTTGTCCCGTAAACGCCATCCAGGCGGGTTGCGGGCTTGCGTTGAGCCCCGACGGCGGGCAACTCCAGGTCACCACGCTGGTCGCATCGACCAGCGTTCGGTAGCGCTCTTCGCTGTCGCGCAAGGCGGCCTGGGCCTCGCGCTGGGCGGTGATGTCGCGCTGCACGGAAATCCAGACGTCGCCCAGTCCGGCCGCGCGGTGCGTGATGACATGCGCGTCGGTCCAGAAGTTGCTGCCGTCCTTGCGCCGGTTCAGCAAATCGCCCTGCCAGGTGCCGGTGCGCTCGAGGCTTTCGATGATGTCGCGCGCCACGTCATAGGGCGGATCGCCTATGTCGGCATTCAGGACGGACACGTGGCGGCCGAGCAGTTCGCCCGCGCCATAGCCGAACATGGTTTCGCAGGCACGATTGGTATAGCGGATGATTCCGTCTGTCGATACGACGTTCACGGCGTCGCTGATGGCCGCAAGTATGTCCGCTTGCAGCGCCAGCTGTTGC
>JAEUNN010000028.1 GCA_016791085.1 Rhodocyclaceae bacterium
CCGGCCGCGGCCGGCTTGCCGCGGCCGGAAGGTTTGGCTTTTGGCGATTTCGGCGGCGCGCTGGCCCCCGCGCTGTACGGAGCCGTCACCACGTCCGGGCGCATCGTGCGTCTGGGCGCGGATGGATCGGTCACGCCGGTGGGCAGCGCAGGCATGCTGAATGCGCCCGACAACCTGGTGTTCGGTCCGGATGGCCGTCTGTACATCGGCGAAGATCCGCAAAACGGCAATCCGGCGCGGCTATTTGCGATGTCCGCCGACGGCACGCTGGATCTGATCGCCGACGGCTTTACGACCTTGCAGGGGCTGGCGTTCGATCCCGCCAGCGGTGACCTCTACATCGCCGAACAGAGCACCAGTACCATCTGGCGCCTGCAGTTCGGACCCGGCGCCGATCTGCCGCTGCCGGGCAGCGCCAGCCTGGTGGCGCTGGCGCTGGGCGGGCTTGCGCTGCGGCGCCGCCTGGTTTGACCCCGAATCGACGCCGCCTGCGGTAAACGTTCAGACTGGACGCGATGGCGGACGAGCGCAGCGACGAAGCTCTCATGCTGGCCTACCGCGACGGCGACGCCGCCGCGTTCGACGCGCTGTACGCGCGCTGGCGCAGCCGCCTCTATCGCTACATCCTGCATCAGTGCGGCGAGCGTGGACTGGCGGAAGATCTGTACCAGGACGTCTGGATGAAACTGATCGGAGCGCGCGGCAATTACGAAATCCATGCCAAATTTTCGACCTGGCTGTTCACGATCGCCCATCGCCGCCTGATAGACCACTATCGCCGCAGCGCGGCGCGGCCGCAGGAAGTCGTGCGCTGGCAGGACGAGGACGACGCCGGCGACCCGCTCGATGAACTGCCCGGCCCGTCGGCGCTCGAACCGCTGCAGCAGCATGCGACGGGCGAATTGCGCACGCGCCTGCTGGACGCCCTGGGCGCGCTGCCGGCCGCGCAGCGCGAAGCGTTTCTGCTGGTTGAAGAAGGCGATCTAAGTCTCGACGATGCCGCGCGCGCGGCCGGTGTGGGGCGCGAAACGCTCAAAAGCCGTTTGCGCTACGCGCTCGCCAAATTGCGCGCTGCCCTTGTGGAATTCAAATCATGACCGGCGCCGGCCCGCCACGCGATACGCAGTTGTCCGCGCTGTACCGCGCGGCCGCGGCTGAACAGCCGCCGGCTGCGCTGGATGCGCGCGTGCTGGAGGCCGCACGCGCCGAAGTGCGCCGGTCACGACGCGGCTGGCGGCGCTGGACTTTGCCGCTGGCGGTGTTTTCCAGCCTGGTGCTGACCGTGTCGATTTCGCTGCAGGTATGGCAGCAGCAAGGACCGGACGGGAACTTGCCGGCGCGGCCGGCGGCCGAAGCGCTGCCCAAACAGACCGCACCCGCACCGGCAGCGGCGCCGGAAGCACCGGCGGCCGCCCCGGCTGCACCTGCGCCGGGGCCGCGCGACCAGGCCGTGCCGCAGCCCGCCCGCCCGCCCGCGCGCCTGCAGCAGGCGCCGCCGCCGCGCAAGGCGGCCGCGCCGGAAGCCGATGCGGCGCCGGGGGCACCGGTCGAGGCCAGGGCGGCGCGTCCGGCGCCGGCTCCGGCAGCAGCCGATGCGCCGCAGCCATTTCCTGCACCGCAAGCCGGCGCACAGCCGGCCGGCTCCGCGGTGGGCGCGGCGGCAAAGCAGGCCGCGCCGGCAGACGTGCCGCCCATGCGCGCGACCACCGCTCAGCCAGCGCAGCGCTCCGTGCCGGCCCTTGCCGCGCCGCCGGTCGCGCAGGAGCGCAAGGAACATGCGCTGGAACAGACGCCGGAGGCGGCCGCGGTGCGCCCGGCCGCGCCCGCCGGCGCGCCGGCTGCGCAATTCGAAATGCAGGACAGCACATCCGCGCGCAAGCGCGAAGATTTGGCCAGACCGGCCGCTGCGGCGGAAGAACAAAAGCGCAAGGATGCGCACGACGCGCAGGCACGCATCGCGCGCATACGCGAATTACGCGATGCCGGCCGTACCGACGAAGCGCGCACCGAACTCGATCGCTTCAAACGCGATTTTCCGGCTTATGCATTGCCGGCCGACCTGCGCTGAGGCGCCGCCGCGCCGCCAAGCGCGAGCCGCTCAGGCGCTGGCCAGGATGGCGCGCGCGGCGCCCACGCCGCTACGCACTGCGGCTTCCAGCGTGGCCGGATAGTCACCCGCCGTATAGTCGCCGGCCAGCCACAGGCGCGCATGCGGCGTGGCGTTGCCGGGGCGTTGCAGGCCGGGCGTACAGGCGAAGGTGGCGCGCCGCTCGATGATGAGCTGGCGCGCATGCGCGGCGGGCAGGCGCGGAAACATCACGGCAAGTTCTTCGGCCAGGCGCTCCAGCAGGGCGTCACGCGACAGTTCCAGATGCGCGCCCGATGCCGAAATGACCACCGCCAGCACGCCGTGGTGGCCATCCAGGCGGCCGCGGTCGAACACCCATTGAATCATGCCGCCGCTCGCGCCCAGCATGGGGCCGGGCAGGCGCACTTCCGGCGCATAGCGAAAATACGCGGTTGCGATGGGTTCGTATTCGAAGGCCTGCAGCACGGCGCGCAGCGCATCGAAACTGCGGTCCTGCGGCAGCAGCGCGCAAACCGCATAGGGCGCGACGGCCAGCACCGCGTGGCTGAATTCGGCTGCGTCCACGCGCACCGCGTGGTTGTCGGCGACCAGTTCGCGCACCGCGTGGCTGCGCACCACCTGTGCCCCCTGCTGCTGCAGCCAGTCGCAGGCCGGCTCGGGAAACAATATGGACAGATCGACCGCCGGATACAACAGGTCGCTCGCAGCCCGCGTGCCGCCCAGCGCGTCGCGCAGCACATTGCAGTACACCTGGGCGCTGGCGCGTTCGGGCGGCGTGTTGAGGGCGGCCAGACAGAGCGGATCCCAGAGATAACGCCGCAGCGCGGCGCCTTGCGCGTGCTGCGCGAGCAGCGCCGATACGGGCATGTCCTGCACGAGCTGCCAGTTGTGCGCCTGCAGATGCCGCATGAAACGCACCGCATCGAGCCGCTCGTGCCAAGCCAGGCCGCGCGCGGTCAACAGCCCCGCAGCCAAGTGCAGGGGGGCCGGCAGGCGCGGCACGCGCAGCCGGAAACCCTGGCGAAAGCGCAAGTCCAGCGGCAGACGGCGGAACAGGCTGTCGGCGTGCGCATCCACCTTGCGCATGAGGCGCAGCAATTCGCTGTAGGCGCCGGATAGCAGGTGCTGGCCGTTATCCAGCCTGAGCCCGTCCCATTCCACCACCCGGGCGCGTCCGCCCAGTACGCGGGATGCTTCGAACAGCGTGACCGGACAAGCCGCCGCCGCCAGTTCCACGGCACAGGCCAAGCCGGCATAGCCGGCACCGATAATCGCCACGCGCCCGGGCGGGCGCGCCGCGTTGCGACTGTCCTGCTGCATCGCGGCGGGTCTCAGGCGAAAGCCCAGGTACTCCAGGCCAGCCACAGCTTGCGCAGCGGGGTGAGGGAGGTGCGCCGGTCCAGCACGCGGCAGCCGTCGTGGCGAATTTCGCGCAACAGCGTGCGGTATATCCGGGCCATCATGAGGCCGGGCCGCTGCGCCTTGCGATCTGCCGCCGGCAGTTGTGCGTACGCGCGTTCGTAATACTGTTCCGCGCGCTCGATCTGGAACTCCATGAGGGCACGGAATTCGTCGCTGTAGCGCGCCTGCAGGATGTCCGCAGCTTTCACGCCGAAGCGCTGCAGTTCATCCACGGGCAGATAGATACGGTTGCGCCGGGCGTCCTCGCCCACGTCGCGAATGATGTTGGTGAGCTGGAAAGCCATGCCCAGTTCGTGTGCGTACTTGCGCGTGTTGTGGTCGGTGTAGCCGAATATTTCGGCCGACAGCAGGCCCACCACGCCGGCCACGCGGTGGCAGTACAGCGACAGCGCCTTGAAATCCAGGTAGCGGCTTTGCGTCAGGTCCATTTCCATGCCGTCCAGGATTTCCATGAAATTTTCCATGGGCAGCCGGTAGCGCGCGACCGGCTGGACCAGCGCCTGCGCGGCCGGATGGCTGGCACCGCCGCTGTAGATGCGGCCGATTTCGGCGCGCCACCAAGCGATTTTGGTGTGCGCGATTTGCGGATCGTGGCATTCGTCCACGACGTCGTCCACCTCGCGGCAGAAGGTGTAGAGCGCATTGATCGCCTGGCGCCGTTCCGGCGGCAGCATCAGGAAACTGTAGTAAAACGACGAGCCGCTCTTGGCGGCGCGTTGCTGGCAATAGGCGTCGAAATCCATGGGTGGGGAGGCGCGCGCGCGGTCAATGTGCGCGTTCAGGCCGTGATTGTATAGGTTTAGTTGCGGCCGGCCTGCAGTCGGGCCGGCCGCGCGCGCGGCCCTCAGGCGAACAGGGCGCGCCACAGGAGGCGCGGCGCGTCGGCGCGGACCAGCGTGGGGCGGCGGCGGAACACGTCGTATTCGACCGCTTCGATCTTTTCCAGCACGCGCAGGCCGCCCGCCACCACGGCGCGCAATTCCAGCCCTATGCGGCCGGGCAGGCGGCGGGCCAGCGGCGCGCCGGCATGCATCAGGTCGCGCGCCCGGCCTACCTGGAACGCCATCAGGGCGCGCCAGGCGGCGTCGCAGCGCGCCTCGGCCAGGTGGGCGACATCCACGCCGTAGCGGCGCATTTCGTCCTGCGGCAGATAGACGCGGCCCGCGGGCGCATTTTTGCGCCAATCCACGGCTACGTCCTGCCAGTGGTTGATAAGTTGCAGGCTGGTGCAGATGGCGTCGGAACAGGCGATGTTGTCGGGCGTCGCGGCGCGGTACAGGGCCAGCATCAGGCGACCCACCGGGTCGGCCGAGCGGCGGCAATAGTCGCGCAGT
>JAEUNN010000045.1 GCA_016791085.1 Rhodocyclaceae bacterium
GGGCGCGACCGGATCGTTGCCGCCGGCCATTTCGCGCAGGTAGCCCACCATGCCGTTCGGGTAGCTCCAGGTTTTGCGCAGCGGCGCGCCTTCGGCCTGTTCGAGTTCCAGCACGACCTGCACGCCCGGCAGCAGCATGGCTTTGGAGCGCAACAGGCGTTCCAGCTCGTTCTGCGCCACGCGCGGCGCGTCGAAATATTTTTCGTCCGGCCACACCTGTACGCGCGTGCCGGTGGTGCGCCCGCAATTACCCATGACCTGTAGCGTGCCGACGCGCTCGCCGCCTTCTTCTATGACCAGCTGGTGCACCTTGCCTTCGCGCCTCACCTCGACCTTCACGCGGTGCGACAGCGCGGTCGTCACCGCCACCCCCACGCCGTGCAGGCCGCCGGAAAATGCGTAAGCACCCTGGCCACTTTTCTTGTCGAATTTGCCGCCCGCGTGGAGCCGCGTGAATGCCAGCACCACGACCGGAATTTTTTCTTCCGGGTGCGGCCCGACCGGAATGCCGCGGCCGTCGTCGGTCACGGCCACCGAGCCGTCGCGCAATACCGCCACGTGTATATGCTTGGCGTAGCCGGCCAGCGCCTCGTCGGCGGCGTTGTCTATGACTTCCTGGATGATGTGCGTGGGGCTGTCGGTACGCGTGTACATGCCCGGACGCTCGCGCACCGGCTCCAGCCCCTTCAATACGCGGAATGAAGATTCGTCGTAAGTATTGCCTGCTGCCATGGCTTCGATAGGAATATGCGCTGCGACTTGTGCGGCCGGCGCAATACTACCGTTTTTGCGCCAGGCGGCGTACGCGATTTAAGTCCCTGACCGGCATGCCGCGCTTGCCGCAGGCGGCACCCGCGGCGCTGCCTGCCGTGGCAGGCGTACCCCGGGCGCGGCCGCTTCAGGCCGCGCGCGCGCCGGCCACGCTGCCGGCGGGTTCGACGCGCGCCGGCTGGATGTCGATTTCCAGCGTGCCGGCGCTCGGGCAGGCGGCACGTACCGAGGCGCGGGTGCCCTGATAGCCGCGCGCGACGAATATGCCGCGCAGTTGGGCCAGCAAATGGTCGATGTCGCGCGTATCGAGCCGGCGTCCCAGATAGGCCGGCAACGCGCGTTCTATGTGGTCGGCGAACAGCAGGTCATGGCCGCTGATCACGATGCGGCTCACGTGAAAGCGCGGCGCGGACTTGCGCGCCTGCGGCGCCGCAGTGTCCGCGACCGCATCGGACGCGCATGCCGCGCCACCGTACAAGGTGGCCGCGGCAATGGCCGCCAGCACGGCCGCCGCGCGCTGCCGGCCGGCTGCGCCGGTGTTGCGCGGAACCGCTCGGTTCCTGGTTTTCAACATGATTTTTCTCCCTTTGATTACATGGCGGCGGTGCGTCTGCATGGTGCCGGCAAATCCGCCGCAGGCGTCCTCAATTTATCCTGCCGCCGCGGCCCTGAGGTGCAAACCCTTTCACAGGGCGCGGCGGGGCTGCGGCGCTTGGTGACGTATGTCACCAATTGTCCGGTCCGGCAAGGCTTTGCGCGGCAATTCAGGCCAGTTCGCTGCGCGCCCGGCGGGCCGCGAAAAAGCTGCGCAACAGTTGCGCACTGTCGTCGGCCAGCACGCCGCCTTGCACCGTTGCGTGGTGATTCAGGCGGGTTTGCGCGAACAGGTCCAGCACGCTGCCGCAGGCGCCGGTTTTCGGGTCCGGCGCGCCAAACACCACACGCGCGATACGCGCGTGCATGATCGCGCCCGCGCACATGACGCAAGGTTCCAGCGTCACGTACAGCGTGCAGCCGGGCAGGCGGTAATTGCCCAGGCATTGCCCGGCCGCGCGCAGCGCCATGATTTCCGCGTGGGCGCTGGCGTCGCTGGCGGAAATCGGCCGGTTGTAGCCGCGCCCCACCACCACGCCGTCCTGCACCACCAGTGCGCCGACCGGCACTTCGCCGAAACTGCCGGCTTCGCGCGCCAGATCGAGCGCAAGCCGCATGTAGGCGAGGTCGCTGGCATCGGCGGGGGCAGTCTGGGCGGCGGGCGTGTCGGTCATGGCGGCGGGGTGGCGGGGTGGCGGCGCTTCCGCAATCCGGAAGCACGGCGCCGGCCGGCCTCCATTCTAATCCGTCGCGGCGCCGCTGCCGTGCCGCGCGCTGCCGCGCCTCCCTTAAGCGCCCGCGCCAGGCACGACAGGCTTGCAGATGCGTGTGACACAAATCAAGCCGCGCAAAAAATATTCCGGCTCGACGCCCAAATTTTTTTGGCTACACTAAGCCACATGTTGCCGGCGCACACAGGCCAGCAACGTCGCCCGCGCGCATTCCGCACGCAAATCCATATGCAGGCCTAGGGGAGGCAAGGTGACGCTCATCATCCCGGGAGTGGAAGTCAAGGTCGTCAAGGAAGTTCTCGCACCGCAGCTCGCGCCGGCCGGAGTGCTCGGCCTGGTCGGGCTGACCGAAAAACAGCCGCCCGGCCAGGGCCGCGCGGCAAGCTGGAACCGCTTTATCGAACTGTACGGGCCGGGCAGCGCCTACAGCCTGCCGCAAGCCGCGCAGGCACTTGCCAACGGCGTGTTCGAACTGGTCGTGGTGCCGGTCAATTCCAGCACTGCAAAAGCCGCCAGCGTCAAAATTACCGCCGTGGAAGGCAGCGACGCCGCGTTCACGCTTAATGCGCGCGCCGCCGGCATATGGGCCAACGGGCTCGCCATCACGGTGGCCAACCGCAGCACGCTGGACGGCCGCAATGTGTTCGACCTCGGCATACAGCGGCCCGGCGGCGACGACGGGGAATTTCACCGCAATCTCAGCGTGGACCCGGCCGATGCGCGCAGCGTGGACAAGGTGCTGGCGGCGGCCTCGCAACTCGCCACCGCCCAGCTTGCTGCCGGCGCCAAACTGCCCAAGGATGCCGACGCGGCTGCGCCCTACAAGCTTGCCGGCGGCAAGGACGCGGCGCCGGCCGATTACACCGCCGCGCTGGCGGCGCTCGAAAACGAAGCCGACGTGGACATGGTGCTGGTCGCGCTGCAGGATTTCAGCGATCCGAAAAAGGTCGCCAAAGCTTACGCCGACGTGATTACCCACTGCGAGCGCCTGAGCACGCAGAGCAAGGGCCGCATAGGATTCGGCGAAGTGCCGGGCGGCGGCGCGGCCGGCGACTGGGTGCAACTGGCCGACAATTTGCGGTCCGACCGCTTCGTGCTGCTGGCGCCCAACGGCGTCGCGGGCGCCGTGGCCGGCATGGTGGGCAGCCTGGATTATTTCCAGTCGCCCACCTTCAAGCGCGTGGGCGGCCTGACCGCGCTGTCGGCCGCGCTGGGGGTGGAAGACCAGCAGACGCTGCTCAAGGACAACGTGGTGCCGGTGGTCAATCAGCGTGGGCGCGGCACCATAGTCGTGCGCGGGCTCACCACCGACGGCGACCAGATCAGCGTGCGCCGGGTTGCCGACCGCGCCGTGCGCGGCGTCAAATCGGTGGGCGATCTGTTCATAGGCCGGCTCAACAACGAACTGGGGCGCGGCGCGCTGAAACAGAAACTGGTCGAATTCCTGACCCAGATGACCAATGACGGCGCGCTGGTGCCCTCCACCGACGGCACCGACCCGCCCTTCAAGGTAAACGTGTATTCCAGCCAGGACGATTTCGCCAAGGGCATCGTGCGCGTGGATCTGGCCGTGCGGCCGGTACGCGCCATCGACTACATCTACGCCACGGTCCTGGTTCAGGTCTGATTAGGGAGCCCCGCATATGGCAACGGTTTTTTCCGCCAACCGCAGCAACGTGCTCGTAGACGGCGAGGCCATAGAAGGCCTGCAGTCGCTTGCATTCCGTGTCATTACCGAGCGCGAGGACATACGCGCCGTGGGCAGCGACGAGCGCATCGCGGTCAGTTTCGGCTTGCGCACCGTGCAGGGTGAAATCGCCGTGCGCTCCGCCAATTACAAGCTGGACGACCACCTGGCCAAACAGGCCAAATTCCAGCTCGTGGCCAACCTCAAGAAGGACGATGCCGACGACAGCCCCAAGCGCACCCTGTCGTTCGACGACTGTTACGTCGAAAACAAGGATTTCAGCATAGGCGCGGGTGGCACCGTACTGTCGACCTACGTATTCACGGCTACCCGCGTACGCGAGGAATGATCCTACATTCCTCGGTTGGACGCGCCCGAGGGTGCGGCGGGCGCGTTGTCTGCCTAGGCGCGACGACGCGCATGGCGGCCCCCTGCAAGGTGGAGCAACTTGTCCTGGCGGACTGGCAGGCGGCGCGCCCGTCGTGCCAGCGGGTGCGCAGCGGGGCTCACCGGCGAGGTGCGCTTGAGAAGTTCTCGAAAATTGCACTCTTTCAGCCGTTTATCGAAGCTTCGGAGCGGTCAACCGGGGAAGGTAGGATGATGCCGTGACCCTGTGCGTCGTCCGCGTGGATGACGCCGAATACCGGGTGGATTTCCAGGGCTCGGCGCATGCGCTGGGCGTGGAAGCTTTGCCCGGTTCGCCCGGCGCACGTCCGTTCACCCTGCCGCCCTGGCGCTATGCCGACCACCTCGCCGCGCTGCGTGCTGCCCTGCGCGCCGGCAGCCAGGGTCCGGCGCTGGATGCCGAGGCCTATGCGCAGGCCGTGCTGCAATCCGCGCAGCCCGATGGCGCGGCGCCGTCCGCCGATTACGCGCTGCTCGCGCTGTGGTGGGCGGCCGGCGCCGGCGTGGAGCCTATGCTTGCGGACGATGCCGGGCGCCTGGCCGCGGACGGCCTGGCCGCTCAATTGCGTCCCTGGAGTGCCGGCGAGCGGGCGCGCGCGCTGGCCGCCTGTACGCGCGGCGACAGCCCGGAAAACCTCGAAATGGACGCCGTGGCCTATCTCGCGGCCATGGTGGATGCTTGCGTGGTGGCGCTGCAGCCGCATACCCCGCTGGCCGATCTGGACGCCGCGGCGAGCTGCCATGTGCTGCATGCCGTGCTGGCCATCAACCGTCAGGATGCCGCGCCGCTGGCCGCCGGGGCCGCCGGCCAGGCCGCCGCGCGGCGCATCCTGGCGCTGTGCCGGGTGCTGGGTTGGCCGCCCGCGCGCGTCGAGGCGCTGCCGGCGCACGAAGCCGACCGGCTGTTGCAATGGATGGCCGCAGCCGGCGCGGAGGGCCCGGCGCCCGCCGCAACGCAGCCGCCGGCGCGCCGCCGCCTGGCCGACCATCCCGACGCGGTGGTCATCCGCATAGAAGACGACTGATGCAGAGCGAACGACTGATCGCGCGCCTGTTGGGTCCGCTTGCCGCGGCTTATGCCGATGCGGCCGCCCAGTGCGTGCCGGCGCCCGGGGTGCCGCACGAGGATAGGACCACAGCGGAGCGCGAGTCCATGCCCGATACGGCCCCGGAAAGCGCCGCGGCGCAGGGCACGGCGGCGTCCGGCGGCGTACAACCCGGCGTCGTGACTGACGCGCCGCAGCCGCGCGCGGCGCAAAGTGCGGACAGGAATTTTCCGGACCCAAGCGCAGCCGGCGCGCTGCAAGTCGCGCCCGCACCACGCACCCTGCCGGCCGCGGCGGTGCAGGACGTGGTGCCGCCGGAGGCGCCCGGCGTGCCTGCGCCGCATACGCATTTGCGCGCCGCCACGCCGGCTGCGCCAGCGCTACGGGCCGAGCCCGCGCCGCCGGTCGCGCGCGGCGCCAACGCCGTTTTGCCGGCCGAGCCTGTGCCCGCTAAGCCTGTGCACGCTCAGCCCGCCGCCGGGCCGGCTCGCGCGGGCGCCGGCCAGCAGCTTCAGGCGGTCGGCGAACTGCACACCGTCGCGGCAACCGGCGCCGGCCTGCTGCCGCTCAAGGTGTATTCCGCCATGCCGGCGGAGCCCGCGCTGCCGGCCGTCGCGGCGCAAACCGGCACCGTTGCCCAAGCGCCGCGCGCGCAGGATGCCGGCCCGCCCGCCCTGCCTGCCGGCGACCCCGCGCCGCCTGCCGCCGGCCCGGCCGCGGCGCCGTCCGCCCAGCCCGCGGTGCCGCATGCAGGCGCCGCGCGCGCACCCGAAACGCCACGCCGGTCCGCCCCGCCGCCCGCGGCGCCGGCAGCCGGCGCGCCCGGCTTTTTGCCGCTGCGCGCCCATGTCGCGCGCGCGCCCGCCCGGCCGGCGTGGTCTGGTTTGCAAGCCGTTGCGGTCACTCCGCCGGCCGCAGCGGCCTTTTCGGCCCCTCCGGAACAGCCGCCGGCCGGCCACGAGCGGCTCGCGCCGTACGCGGCGCCTGGCGTCCGGCCCGCGCTGCCGGCCGCGCCCGCAGCGGACTCGGCGGACTCGGCGGATTCGGCGGATTCGGCGGATTCGGCGGACGCGCCCGGCCGGCCGGCCGGCGCAATGCAGCCGGCCGGTTTCGCGGCGCCGGATTATTCCGTGCATGCCTATACCGACCATGCCGCCGCGGCCAACAACCCGGCGCTGGCGCGCCAGATCAGCCGCGCGCTGGAGCCGGTGCTGGCGCGCGCCGCTGCCGCGGCCGGCGCAACCGGCGATGACGGGGTGCAGGGTGCCGGCGATGCCGCGCCGCGCGTCGCCAACACGTTCAACATTCGCGTCGCCATGGGCGGGCCGCACCCGCTCGATGCGCGCGCCGGCACCGCCCTGCGCGACGCGCTGGGCGACTGGCTGGCGCGCGCCGCGCGCGCGCACGGGATAGGCTGATGGCCAAGGGCGCCGTAAAAGTCGAATATCGCGCCGAAATCGGCTCGGTCACGGCCGCCTCGGATGCGCGCGCGTCCGACCGCCAGTTGCTGTCCCTGGTCGTGGAACTGGGCATGGACGGCAGCGGCGGGCGCGTCGATGCCGAACTTGCCGGCGCCGATTTCGACCCGCCCGCGCCGGGCGACGCGGTCAGCGTGAAACTGGGCATAGGCGCCGGCCTGGTGCCGGTGTTCAAGGGCGAAGCCGCCGCGGTCGAAGTCGGCCCGGCTTCGCAGCGCGTGCTGGCGCAGGATGCGCTCGGCCTACTGGGCGGTGCGGAAGCCGAAGGTGCCTACCAGGACGTGAACGCCGATTTCATCGTGAAAGATTTGCTGGACCAGGCCGGCTGCAAGGCCGGCGGGGCATACGACGCGGGGCCCAAATTCGCGTTTTTCGTGGCCCACCGCGGCCGCGCGCTGCGCCATTTGCAGCGCCTGGCCGAACTGTGCGGCGCCGACCTCTACACCGACGGCCAGGGCAAGCTGCATTTCGCGCTGGCCGACACCACCGGCGCGAGCCACAGCTTCCAGTTCGGCGAAAACCTGCTGGCGGTCAATCTGCGCAAGGTGCCGCCGCTGTGGGACAGCATGGAAGTGTGGGGCGAAGGCGCGGCCGGCGCCAAGGGTGCCGACAAGGCGCACTGGCTGTGCACGGATTTGTCCGGCGTGAGCGCCAAAGCGGCCGTGGATGATGACGGCAAGGTGAGCACCGGCAAACTGGGCAAGCGGCCGCAGCGCCTCGTGGACGGCGCGCTGCGTTCCGGCGAAGCCGCCGCGGCCGTGGCCAAGGGGCGCATGGCCTGGATCGCTACGCGCTGGGTGCAGGGCGACGTGGAAGTTACCGGCGCGCCGGCGGTCATGCCGGGCGACACGGTCAAGCTGGAAAAGCTGCCGGCCAGCCATGCCGCCGCCAAATTGCTGGGCGGCGGCCGCAAGTTGCGCGTGCGCGGCGTGCGCCACAGCCTGGACCGCGAGCGCGGCCTCACCACGCGGCTGGAGTTCTGAGGTGACGGTACGCATAGGCAAGGTCGAACTGTCCGGCGTGCAGTCCATGCACACCGAGGAGGCGCGCACGCTGATCGAACAGCGCGTGCCGGAACAACAGGGCAGCGTGTTCCAGGACCTGGGCCGCGAGCCGGTCACGGTGGTGCTGGAAGGCCTCATGGTCGGCGACGAGGTGCTGTCCGACCTGGAAACCCTGCGCGGCGCTCAGGCCAAGGCCGAGCCGCTGTCGTTCGCGGCCGACATCGCGGCCGGCACCGACCTGACCGAAGTGGTCATAGAAGATCTCAAGGTGCGCCAGGCCGCCGGCTACCGCAACCGCTACCACTTCACGCTGCGTCTGCGCGAACACGTCGAACCACCGCAGGCAGCCGGCGCCGCCACGGCGCCCGTGGATGCCGGCGTGCAAAGCGACGCGGCCGCCTGGGGTGATGACAGCCTCGCCGCAGCCGGCGTGCTGCAGGATCCGGCTTCGCTGTCCGACGCCCTGGCCGCCAATCCGGCCTTGATGGACAGCCTGGACCCCGACGCCCTGGGCGCCGCGGTGGCCGACCGCGCCGACCTGCTGTCGGGGGGCGATCTGGGCAATATGCTGTCCTCCATGGACGGGCTCAACCCGGCCAAGGGCGCGGCATTTTTCGACGCGCTGGGCAAGAACGGCGCGCTGGGCGGCTTCCTGCAGAAATGCCTGGCGGAAGGTCCGGGCCTGCTGGAAAAGCTCAAGAACCTCGACCTGAAAAAATTCAGCGCGGTGTTCCGCGCTTTCACGGGCGGGCTGGAATTTCTGAACCAGCTCAAAAAGGTCGCCGATGCGGCCGGCAAGCTGGTGCAGGACATAGGCGCGCTGCAATTGCCGCCGGAACTGGACCGCCTGTTGAAAGGCAAGGCGCAATGAGCACTACCGCAGAGGTCGTGCAGGACGCCGCGCAACTGTTGCGCGAACTGGCCGCGCTGCTGGCCACCAAAACCGCGCAGGAAGTGCCCAATATCGCGGCCGACCTGGGCGCCCAGGGCACGCTGAACCAGGGCATAGAAGCATTGCGCAAATTGCTCGCCACGCTGCGCCGTGCCGTCGTGCCGCTGCGCCACGCGGCGCTGGAGGCGGACGCGCTGGTGGCGCTGCTGGGCTTTTTGCCGCCGCTGATCGCGGGCCTGGGCGAGGCCGTGCAAAGCAGCGGCGAGTGGCTGGAAACCCTGGACCTGCACCTGGACGGCGCCGCCGCCGCGGCCGGCGACGCGGCGGAACCCCTGCGCACGGCTTCCGGCGCGCTCGAAATGGGCGTGGACGTGGCCGAAGGCGTGGTATCGCTGGTCGCGCCGGGCGAACTGAAAGG
>JAEUNN010000061.1 GCA_016791085.1 Rhodocyclaceae bacterium
CCACGGCGGGCACGCGCCAAACATCGGGAATCGGCCATAATCGCGCCGATTCTATGCGAACCCGACCATGAACCCCGTTCAAATTCTCGTCCTCTACTACAGCCGCAACGGATCGGTGCGCAATCTGGCGCGCATGGTCGCACGCGGCATCGAGAGCGTACCCGGCGCTTGCGCCTGCCTGCGCACGGTGCCGCCGGTGTCGGCGGTATGCGAAGCCGTGGCGCCCGCCGTGCCCGACAGTGGCGCACCCTATGTCAGTCTGGCGGACCTCGAAAGCTGCTCGGCACTTGCGCTGGGCAGCCCGACGCGTTTCGGCAATATGGCCGCCCCGCTCAAATATTTTCTCGATGGGACCGGCACCCAATGGCTGGCCGGCACGCTGGCGGGCAAGCCGGCCGCCGTATTCACGTCCACCGCCAGCATGCACGGCGGCCAGGAGACCACCTTGCTGTCCATGATGCTGCCGCTGCTGCATCATGGCATGCTGGTACTGGGCCTGCCCTACACCGAGCCGGCCCTCAATTCCACCCAGAGCGGGGGGACACCGTATGGCGCAAGCCACGTCGCCGGCGCCCACGCCGATCCGACCTTGAGTGAACACGAAGCCGATCTTGCCATAGCGCTCGGCCGCCGGCTCGCGCAGGTCGCGCTGCGGCTTTCCGCATGAACGCGCGCGCTGCAAACTGGGTCGCGGTCATCAGCCTGATCGCGCTGATCGCGCTGGGCACGGCATGGGAATTGTGGCTTGCGCCGCTGCGGCCAGGGGGATCCTGGCTGGTGCTGAAGGTGATACCGCTGCTATTTGCGGTGTTCGGCCTGCTGCACGCACGCCGCTACACACATCAATGGATGTCGCTCGCGAGCCTGCTTTATCTGGCGGAAGGACTGGTGCGGGCCACCTCCGACCACGGCCTGGCAGCAAGCCTGGCCGTGGTCGAAATCATGCTTGCGCTGCTGTTGTTCGCCGGCTGTACCGCGTTCGCACGGATTACACGCGGCAGCGCCGGGCGGACTTAGCCTCAAACCGTCTCTTCGGCCTGCGGATTGAGCCGCGGCGCACCGCAAGTGAGCCGGTTGAGCGCATTCAGGTAGGCTTTGGCCGATGCCACCAGTATGTCGGTATCGGCGCCCTGACCATTCACGACCCGCCCGTCTTTCGAGAGGCGCACCGTAACCTCACCTTGCGCATCGGTGCCGGTCGTGATGGCGTTGACCGAATACAGCAACAACTCGCTCGCGCTCTGCACGATCGCCTCGATCGCACGGAAACACGCATCCACCGGACCGGAACCTTGCGCCTGCGTGGATTGTTCGGTGCCGCCCACATTCAGCGTGATATGGGCCTGCGGCACTTCGCCGGTTTCGCAATGCACTTTCAGGTACACCAGCGCGTAGCGCTCTTCATCGGCCTGCGCGCCGTCTTCACCGATCAGGGCCTGCAAGTCCTCGTCGAAAATTTCGCGCTTCTTGTCGGCCAGCACCTTGAAGCGCGCAAATGCCGCGTTGAGCGCCTCTTCCGAGGCCAGCGCGATGCCCAGTTCCTGCAGCTTGGTTTTGAACGCATTGCGCCCGGACAACTTGCCCAGGCTGAGCCGGTTGGTACTCCAGCCGACATCTTCGGCGCGCATGATTTCGTAGGTTTCGCGGTGCTTGAGCACACCGTCCTGATGGATGCCCGACTCGTGCGCAAATGCATTGGCGCCGACGACAGCCTTGTTGGGCTGCACCGGATAGCCGGTGATCTGGCTCACCAGTTTCGAGGTGGGCACGATCTGCGTGGCATCGATGCGCGTGTCGCAGGCAAATACGTCGCGGCGCGTACGCACCGCCATTACGATTTCTTCCAGCGACGCATTGCCGGCACGCTCGCCCAGGCCATTTACCGTGCACTCGACCTGGCGCGCCCCAGCCAGCACGGCGGACAGGGAATTGGCCACGGCGAGCCCCAGGTCGTTGTGACAATGCACCGACCAGACCACCTTGTCGCTATTGGGCACCCGCTCGATCAATTGGCGCAGCATACTGCCGAACTGGTGCGGCACGTTGTAACCGACGGTATCGGGTATGTTGATCGTGCGCGCGCCGGCGTCGATGACCGCGGTGCAAATGCGGCACAGGAAATCCAGTTCGGAACGGCCTGCGTCTTCGGCCGAAAATTCCACATCGTCGGTGTATTCCCGCGCCCATCCGACCGCCCGCACGGCCTGCTCCACGACCTGGTCGGGCGCCATGCGCAACTTCTTTTCCATATGGATGGGGCTGGTGGCAATGAAGGTGTGGATGCGTCCGGACTGCGCCGGACGGATCGCTTCCCCGGCGCGGCGCACGTCATTTTCATTGGCACGCGCGAGCGAACAGACGGTCGATTCGCGCACGCTTTCGGCCACCGCGCGAACCGACTCGAAATCTCCCGGCGAAGCCGCGGCAAAGCCGGCTTCGATCACATTCACACGCATGCGTTCGAGCGCGCGCGCAATGCGGACCTTTTCGTCCCGACTCATGGCAGCGCCCGGGCTTTGCTCGCCGTCGCGCATGGTCGTATCGAAAATGATGAGCGTATCAGTCATCACCAACTCCATTTCATCAGGTGGCGCCGCGGCCTCCGGCCGGGCGGTTGAAAACCTCTACCTAACATGCCGAATAGCTACCCGGCGCTGATCAGGCTGCACCGCGCGGGCGCGTCCTGATTACGATATCGACCCCTTCGACGACCACACCTTCCGGCAATTGCGGCAGACTGGCCAGCGTGATGGCCTGCGCCGGAATATCCGTGAGCCGCCCGGTCGTCACGTCATACAAATGGTGGTGCGGCGCAACATTCGGGTCATAGAACACCTTGCCGGGGTCTACGATGACTTCCCGCACCAGACCTCTTTCCAGAAACAGCTTGAGGGTGTTGTAGACGGTTGCTTTGGAAACCTGGGCGTTACGCGCGTTGGCACGGGCAAGTATCTGATCTGCCGAAAGATGTTCCATGGCCCGAAACAGTACCGCGGCAATTTCCATGCGCTGGTGCGTAAGGCTTACGCCGTGCCGCTGCAAGCGGTCAGCCAGTTCGTCATGGTCAGG
>JAEUNN010000080.1 GCA_016791085.1 Rhodocyclaceae bacterium
CAGTTCTGCATGGCTGTGCGGAGCGCGCCGGATTTCGGCGCGGCTACATCGGCGCCCGGCCGGCGGCGGTCGTGGCGGTTTGGGCGCAGCCGGCGGCAAGTGTAACCACGGCCGCACGTACGCGGCAAGTCCGCGCGCGCCGGCATGGAGCGAGCCGGCCTGCGGGACGTGCGAGGACGGACCGAAACCGCGCAGCAAGCACCGTGGGATGCAGTGCGGGGCCGCTGAAACCGATAGATCGCTGCCGGACGCGATGCAGATCCGCGTCAGATTTCCTTCCCCCGTTCGCCCTGAGCTGGTGGTTCGGCGTCGGCAAAGCACAGCACACCAATGCTTGCGGCCGCCCCAGGTCAAATTGGGGGGAGTGAACCTGTCCCCAACCCGTCGCGGGGCCGGCTGCAAACCGGCGCGTGCGGACCCGAACGTCGCGGGAGGATGGCAGGCTTAAAGTTCCGCGCCCGCCCATTCCGGGCCGCTCGCATAAGCAGAATGCGGCCTATCCGTGCGCCTGAACCTGATTTGTCGGACAGACAATCACTAACCTCGGAAGAAAAAAGCCGCAGAAAATGGTCGCCTTCGCATCGTTTGTCCTGCAATAAATCTAAATCCATGCAGTGCACCATTCCTTCCTGGTTAAGTCGGCCTCGCCCGAGGGGCCGGTATTGCTTGAGCCAACGGCAAAGCCCTGGGGCATTTCAGACAATTGGCTGGTCAGGTTCGGTCTCAACATTTTTGACCGGCTCCTGACCTCAGGCCATCTTGCGAAAGCCGTGATGGGCGAACTTGGCAAGAAACTCGAGGCCGACAGCAACCGTACTTGGGGGCAAGTTTTGGTGGACATCGGCCTTGATGAAATCACCGTGCTGCTGGGAGGTGTGCCTGGGGCCGCCGGTAAGCAGGCGGCGGCCAAGGAAATTAACGAACCGGTCAATTTTACAAAGGGCCTGTTGAACAACCTGCCCATGCTCATTTCGCCCAGGAATGTGACACCCTTGGTCGTCGCAGGCGGCCTCGGTGGGGTGGCAGCAAACGCTGAAGCGAGTCCGTTCAAGTCTGCGACCAATTCCGTCAGGGCGGGTACTGCCAAGGTGGCCGTCAGTTTGCCCAAAAAAGTGGCGAATGTCGTCAGATTGGGCGATAAGGAGCTATTCAAGTCACCGGCGCCGAAGTCCATGACCTTGCTTCAAGGCACGCAGTGGTATCGGGAACAGCTGACCCGCATCGCGAAGGAAAAATGGATCGATCCGGCCCTTCCCTTGCAGGCTCAAGCGGAGCAGGCCATACGAATTTTCAATTTGCTTCAGCAGGGCATGCGCCATGCGCTATATAGTGATGCCTTGTACCCGCGATTTCTTGAGGCGACGCGCGGCAAGCTTCCAGATAAGACAAGCTTGAAAGCTGCCCGGGCGGAGGCGAAACAAACCGGGGAGGTGCTTTTCCGAACCTTGAGGGATCGATATATGAAAGTGGATTTGCCTACACTATCCTACGAACCAGCGTGCTTTGCCGGCGGCACGCTGGTGCATACCAAGAATGGCTTGGTACCCATCGAGCAGATCAAGGTCGGCGACTGGGTGCTGTCGAAGCATGAGAGCGGCAAGGGCGAGCGCGAGTACAAACGCGTGACCAACACCTTTGTGCATGAAAATCGGCAGGTGATTTTGGTTCGCTGTGGTGGCGGACGAGCGGATTTCTCGTATTGCAGTTACGACTTTGTTGTGACACCGGAGCACCCGTTCTGGGTCAAGGGTAAGGGATGGAGGGCGGTGGAGAAGCTCAAAAGAACCCATCCGCGTACGGATCTTGAGATCGTCGAGGGAGTGCTGTCGTATGTTGGTGGCAAATCGCGGTTGTTCAGGACAGATGATCCGGACGTGGCATGGGTCCCGTGGTCGGATAAATCCTATTACCTTCAAGGTGTAGGTACGCGTTATCACGTCCCGACGGCAGATCTCATTGAGCGAGAAGTTTTCATCGGCATCGAGTCGGTCAGAAGAAACGGCCGGGTCAAGCCCGAGCACCTCTATACATCCACCGTCTACAACATCGAAGTCGAGGACTTCCATACCTATTACGTAGGCGAAGCCGGGGTGTGGGTGCACAACAAAAATATTGTTCCTTTGAATTCCGAGTGGGTTGCGCCGTATGGGCGGGTGCAGTATGGAGGGACCCCTTGCTGGCAAGACTAAGCGCCGTGCCAGCCCTGAGTTCCGTGTCTTGAGAACGCCACGCGCTTTTGCCTCGATGGCTGAACGCCGCATCTGTGTTCGTCCTGCCTTCGACCCCAAGATCGGCCCTGATCGACCCGGCTGGATTTCAAAATCGGCCGCCATGGTCAAGGCATTTCATTGTCAGCAATGACGCCAGGAGATGGCTACGCGGTCCACCCTTTGTAAAAGTCGTTCAATGCCCATGCCACGTATTCTGAACAGCGTCGATGTCGGGGGCTGATGGGGAGGGCAAATGCATTCGCGGCGCACTTTTCCGAGATCGAAGACCCGCGGCGGTCAGGTTGCACGCACTGCCACGACTTGGTGGAGGTCCC
>JAEUNN010000454.1 GCA_016791085.1 Rhodocyclaceae bacterium
CTGGTCGCGCGGCGACCAGAAGTTCATCGACCAGCGCTATAGCCGCCGCCACACCGTGCGTTTCGACGGCGGCGTGGAGTACGCCGGGTCGTCCTCGCCGCACGTGATCCGCCTGCCCTATTCGGCTGCGGATGCCATAGACCCGGAAGAATCTTTCGTCGCAGCGCTGGCCAGTTGCCACATGCTGTGGTTCCTGTCGCTGGCCGCCGACGCGGGCTATGTCGTGGATGGCTACCACGACCACGCCGAAGGCTGGATGTCCCGCAACGACCAGGGCAAACTGGCCATCACGCGCGTCACCTTGCGTCCGGCCGTGGAATTTTCCGGCGACCGGCGGCCCGGCGCCGACCAAATCCGCGAACTGCACCATCGTGCGCACGAGGAGTGCTTCATCGCCAATTCGGTCAGGAGCGAAGTGCGCTGCGAGCCGCAGGTCTGACTAAGGGCTCAGGGCTAGGCCGCAAACAAGCGCCCTTGCGTTCCATTTCGGGTGCGGCCGGCGCGCTAAACAACTACGGTAGGGCGCGAGGTCCGCTACACCGTTCGGAACGTGCCGCCGGGGCGGCCGAAATTCCGAATTCCGGGAAGTGTGCGGGTATGCGCATGCCCGCCCGAAAGATATGCCGCGCGCGCCAAGCTCCGCCGCGGCGGGGTGGCGCGTGCAGGGCGCTCAGGCTGCGGCGGGCGTCAGCGGGCGAAGTGCCAGTGTCAGCGCTGCGGCATACTGCGCGTCGTTCGATTCGTGCGCGAGCTTGTTCCAATAATCAGCCTTGCAAGGCGCAATTAGCAAAGTCAGTTTAAGCTTCCTGACGCGGCATGTCAGCGAACGTATCGCACCGTCAGCATGATTGCAAGGCGCGTTCATTGGCAGCGGTTTTAGGCGCTGCAAGCAGCAATAAACGCAGATCTGGCTGTGCCTTTACTGCCTGCGCTTGTCGCACGTTCGAGAGCCCAGCCGGTCGAAAATGGCCGGCGCGTGCGAACGCGAAACGTGAGCGTGTTCGGACAACAAGGCATGTCGGCAGCCGCCCTGGGCGCTGGTGCTGGCCCCGCGGATTGCCCGGCCGCGCGAGCGCTTCTTGCGCAAGCACGGCAGTTGCTCCGCGTTGCGCCACGAGTCGGCGAATGACGCGGAACTTACCCTGAGCCTGCGCAGCTTGGCGCGAGCCTTCGGGTGCAATAGGCGCTGCGCTTGTGTGGCGGGAAGCGAAGCCGCCTGCGCGCGTGCGTGCCGGCAGGCGCTGAGGCACTTGCGCCCGCCGCCGGGAGCACGCCAAGGGCAATCATCCAGGCGGCTTGTGTTAGCCGAAATAAAACGCCGTCGCCGGCCATCGTTGCGACACGTGGGCCGCACGGGCCGGCCAAAGCGCGCGCCGGTGGCGGGTGTCCGGCGTGCGCATCGATGCCGCTGCCGCAACAGGGCGCCCGAAACGCAGCTCGGGCGAACGCCCTACCGCGTCCAGGGGCGGCACCGATGCCGTTAAGTCAGGGCGAATCGACGCGCGCACCTTTTCCTGGGGGGGCGGGCGTCTCGCCCGCCGGCCGCGTCTTCTGCGCCGCACGCGGGCGAGACGCCCGCGCCCCCAAGTGGCGGCGCAGCGACACAGGCGCTCCTTTTTTCAACGCGGATTTCGGATCGGCAGCGTTTTGCGCGCGCTTAACTTAACGGCACTGGGGGCGATACTGCGTGCTTGCTGCGAACGCGCGGTGCGGCCGCCGGGGCCCAGGCTAATGCCGGACGCAATGCCGGCACCGGCCCGACGCTTTGCGGCCTCAGACAATCACCCCGCCGCCCAGGCACACCTTGGACTCATAGATCACCAGGCTTTGTCCGGGGGCCGGCGCCCATTGCGGGACGGCGAAGCCCACGTCCATGGTCTGCGCGTCCACATGGTCGATGCTGCATGGCGCATCGGGCTGGCGGTAGCGGGTTTTGGCGGCATACACCCAGTTGGTGTGCGGGGCGCGGCCGGCGACCCAGGACAGGTCGGCTGCGCTCACGTGGTCGCGCAACAAGGCCGGGTGGTCATGGCCGCGCACCACGAACAGTTCGTTGCGTTCGACGTCCTTGCCGGCCACGAACCAGGCGTCGTGGTCGCCCGCGGCATCCTGCATGCCTTTCACGCCGCCGATCTGCAGGCCCTTGCGCTGCCCTATGGTGTAGTACATCAGTCCGTCGTGGCGGCCCAGCGGGCGGCGGTCTTCCAGGTTCAGGATGTCGCCCGGCTCGGGCGGCAGATAGCGCGACAGAAATTCCTTGAACGGCCGCTCGCCTATGAAACAGATGCCCGTGGAATCTTTCTTGTCGTGGATGGCCAGGCCCGCGTCGGCGGCCATGCGGCGCACGTCGCGCTTGTACAGATGGCCGACCGGGAACAAGGTGGCGGCAAGCTGGCGTTGGTTCAGGCGGTGCAGGAAATAGCTCTGGTCCTTGCCGCCGTCTTCGGCCTTGAGCAGTTGCTGTTCCACGCCGGTTTCGCTTTCGAACGCGCGCACCTGGGCGTAATGGCCGGTGGCGATGCGGTCCGCCCCCATGCCGAGCGCGTGGTCCAGAAAGGCGCGGAACTTGATTTCGGCGTTACACAGCACGTCCGGGTTGGGCGTGCGGCCGGCGCGATATTCGCGCAGAAATTCGGCGAACACGCGCTCCTTGTATTCGGCGGAAAAATTGACCACTTCCAGGTCTATGTCCAGCACGTCGCATACCGCCGCCACGTCCACGAGATCCTGGCGCGTGGAACAGTATTCGCCGTCGTCGTCGTCCTCCCAGTTTTTCATGAACAGGCCGATCACTTTCCAGCCCTGGCGTTTCAGCAGCATGGCGGCCACCGACGAATCGACGCCGCCGGACATGCCGACGATTACGGTTTTCTGCAGTTCGGACATGGGAATGGTGCACTCCGCGGAGGTTGGACAAACTGCGCTGCTGGGTGCGGCCGGCGCTTCAGCCGTAGTGGTGCAGCAATTCCATGGCGTAGCGCTGCCCGGCCAGGTAATCGCGTACGCATTGCAGCACCAGCGGACTGCGCATGCGCTGGGCTTGCGCGGCGATTTCGTCGGGCGTGAGCCACACCGTGCGCACGATGCCGGTATCGAGCTGGCGCTCCGGCTGGGCCGGACCCAGGTCGCCGCAGAACGCGAAGCGCAGGTAGGTCAGTTCGCCGGCCGGGTGCGGCCACAGGTACACGCCCACCAGTGCGCGCGGCGTGAACAGGTGGGCGGTTTCTTCGAGCGCCTCGCGCGCGCAGGCCGCGACGATGCTTTCGCCCGCGTCGAGGTGGCCGGCGGGCTGGTTGAAACGCAGGCCGTCCGGCGTGTGTTCCTCGACCAGCAGGAATTTGCCGTCGCGCTCGACCACCGCCGCGACGGTCACGTTGGGTTTCCAGATTTGTTCGGACATCGCGACATTTTAGCAAGCGCGTCGTGCCGGCCGGTCAAGAACGGCCGCAAATCGGCTAAACTCCCATGCTTATTTCAATCCGCCCGCATCCTGGAGACACCCCATGTCGATGGCCGACCGCGACGGCTTCATCTGGTACGACGGCAAGCTCGTGCCCTGGCGTGAAGCCAATACCCACGTGCTGACCCATTCCCTGCACTACGGATTGTCGGTATTCGAGGGGGTACGCGCCTACAAGACGGAAATCGGCACGGCCATTTTCCGGCTCAAGGAACATACCGACCGGCTGTTCAATTCGGCGCACATCTACATGATGAAAATCCCCTACACGCGCGAGGCGCTCATGCGCGCGCAGTGCGAGGTGGTGGCCGCCAACGAGCTGGAATCCTGCTACATCCGTCCTATCGCCTTCTACGGCTCCGAAAAAATGGGCGTGTCGCCCAAAGGCGCGGCCGTGCATGTGGCCATCGCGGCCTGGCCCTGGGGCGCCTATCTGGGCGAAGAAGGGATGGAACGCGGCATACGCGTCAAAACCGCGTCGTACGCGCGCCACCATGTCAATGTGACCATGCCGCGCGCCAAAGTCGCCACGACCTACGCCAATTCCATCCTGGCCAATCTCGAAGCCACCGAAAACGGCTACGACGAGGCGCTGCTGCTCGATACCGAAGGTTTCGTGGCGGAAGGGGCGGGCGAAAATCTGTTCATCGTCAAGGATGGCTGCATCTGGGAGCCGGAAATCGCTTCCGCGCTGACCGGCATCACGCGCGCCTCGGTCATTGCGCTGGCGCGCGAAATCGGCATGGAAGTACGCGCGCGCCGCCTGACGCGCGACGACATCTATATCGCCGACGAGGCGTTTTTCACCGGTACCGCGGCGGAAGTCACGCCGATACGCGAACTGGATAACCGTCAGATCGGCGAGGGCCACCGCGGCCCGGTCACGACGCGCCTGCAGGCGCTGTTTTTCGATGTGGTGTACGGGCGTTCGGAAGCACACCGCAATTGGTTAACCCCGGTCAAATGAACACGGTAGAGTGAGATTCCGTCATGAGCGAAGCCAAAGACAAATCACGCCAGGTCGACGTCACTGCCAAGGATTTGCCGCTGCATTGCCCGCAACCCGGTGCGCCGCTGTGGGCGCGCCACCCGCGCGTATTCCTCGACGTGCTGAAAACCGGCGAGGCCTATTGCCCGTATTGCGGCACCCGCTACACCTTCAAGGGTGAAAAACCCAAGGGCCATCATTAAGGCGAGCCGCGCGCTGCTGCCTGCACGCGCGCCGCGCCAAGGCGGTGCGCGGTGAGCGGCCGCCTGCTTGCCGTCGCGCCGTCCTGGATAGGCGACTGCGTATGTACGCAGCCGCTGTTCGCGCGCCTGCTCGAGCGCGAGCCGGACCTGCAGATCGACGTGTTCGCGCCGGCCTGGGTGGCGCCGGTGTTCGAGCGCATGCCGCAGGTGCGCGAAATCCTGCATAACCCCTTCGGCCACGGCAAATTCGACTTTGCCGGGCGGCGCCGGCGCGGGCGCGAACTGGCCGGGCGTTATGGGCGCGCCATCGTGCTGCCGAATTCCTGGAAATCCGCCTTGTTGCCGTTTTTTGCGCGCATTCCGCAACGCACCGGCTTCGTGGGCGAGGCGCGCTACGGCCTGCTTACGCGCTGCCACAAGCTGGACGAGGCGGCCACGCCTCAGCTTGCGCAGCGCTATGCCCAACTGGCCGAAGCGCCCGGCGCGCTGCCGCCGCTGCCGCTGCCGCCGTTGGGCCTGCGCCGCGACGCCGGCGCCGAAGCCGCCACGCTGTCCAGTCTGGGGCTGGCTCGCGGCGGACACGTGGTGTTCTGTCCGGGCGCCGAATACGGTCCGGCCAAGCGCTGGCCGCCGGCCTATTTTGCGGAACTGGCGCAGAAATTTGCACGCCCCGGCCAGCCCGTGCTGCTGCTGGGTTCGGCCAAGGACGCGCCAGTCGGCGGCGAAATCGAACAACTGGCGGGCGGTGCCGCGCGCAACCTGTGCGGCAGCACCGCGCTCGCCCAGGCCATGGACCTGATCGCCACGGCGCGCCTTGCGGTCAGCAACGATTCCGGTCTCATGCACGTGGCGGCCGCCTTCGGCACGCCGCTGGTGGCCCTATATGGCTCGTCCAGCCCGAATTACACGCCGCCCTTGTCCGCGCGCGTGCGCGTGCTGTGGACGCGGCCCGAGTGCAGCCCCTGTTTCAAACGCACCTGTCCGCTCGGGCATTTCCGCTGCATGCTCGACCTGCGCCCGGCCGAGGTGGCCGCCGGCGCCGACGAACTGCTGCGCGAGGGCGCGGCAGTCAACATACCGCTCCGTAGCACCTAAACGACATGAGTTCGCCCAGCCTGTACTATTCCAGTCCCGACGAAGCCGAACAGGCCTTCTACGAAGCGTTCGAACGCGCCGACCTCGAAGCCATGATGGCGGTCTGGGCGGACGAGGACGACGTGATCTGCATCCATCCCGGCGGTCCGCGCCTGCTCGGCCTGGCGGCCGTACGCGCGAGCTGGCGCTCGATATTTTCCGACGGTCCGCGGCTTACCGCGCGCATCGCCGCCACGCGCGTGATGCAGGGCGCGATGCTGTCGGTGCACAGCACGGAAGAGCACCTGGGGCTGTCGGACGATCCGCAGACGCGCCAGATCGCGCTCGCCACCAATATCTATCTGCGCGGCAAGCACGGCTGGCGCATGGTCATGCACCATGCTTCGCCCATGCCCGACAGCGCCGAGGACGACGAGCCCGACGAAGCGCCGCGCACCCTGCACTGAGCCACAGGCCGCGCGTGACGACAGGCCCCTACCGCGCCCCGGCCTGGCTTGCCGGCCCGCACATGCAAACCATGTGGGCCTTGTTGTGCAAGGGCCGCATGCCGGCTTACCGGCGCGAGCGCTGGGATACGCCGGACGGCGATTTTATCGATGTGGACTGGGCCACGCGGCAGGCCGGCACACCGCTGGTGGTGCTGTTCCACGGCCTCGAAGGCAGTTCGCGCAGCCATTACGCGCGCGCCCTCATGCGCGCCGTGGCGGCTGCCGGCTGGTCCGGCGCGGTGGTGCATTTTCGTGGCTGTTCCGGCACGCCCAACCGGCTTGCGCGCGCCTACCACAGCGGTGATGCGGCGGAAATCGACTGGATATTGCAGCGCTTTCGCAGCCTGTGGCCGGATGCGCCGCGCTTTGCGGCCGGGGTGTCGCTGGGCGGCAACGCGCTATTGTGCTGGCTGGGTGCGCAAGGCGCACAGGCCGGCGCGGTGATTTCGGCTGCTGCCGCGGTGTGTGCGCCGCTCGATCTGGCGCTGTGCGGGCGCGCGCTGGAGCGCGGTTTCGCGCGCGTCTATACGCGGCATTTCCTGCGCAGCCTGAAACCGCGCGCGCTGGCCAAACTCCAGCGCTGGCCCGGCAGCGTGAATGCCGCGGCGGTGCACAAAGCGCGTACACTGTACGAATTTGACGATGCGGTCACCGCCCCGCTGCATGGCTATCACGGTGCGCAAGATTACTGGACGCGCGCCTCGGCCAAGCACGTGCTGGGGCAGATTGCCTTGCCCACGCTGATTCTGCATGCCCGCAACGATCCTTTCGTGCCGCTGCGTTCGCTGCCCGCGCCCGAGCAACTGCCGGCCAACGTGACGCTGGAAGTGACGGCGGAAGGCGGTCACGTGGGTTTCGTGAGCAGTCCATTCCCGGGCCGGCTGGACTGGATGCCGCAAAGGCTGCTGGAATTTTTCGCGCAGCCGGAAATATCCCGGGCAAAGAACTAGACAGAAAATATTCCGCGACACGTCGCAGGCGCGCCCGGTAACAGAGAAAATGCAGTATCCGCCAAGCTTGGGCCGTGCCGGCCGCAACACCCGACCCGCCCGGCGCGCATTGCCCCTTTCAACCGCTCAGACCTAGCGCAGAGGACAAACAGTCATGGCCAGCATCGCACCGGAAATTTTCAAAGCATATGACATACGCGGCATCGTCGAGCGCACGCTGACGGTGGAGGCGGTCACGGCCATAGGCCGGGCGCTGGGCTCCGAAGCCGTGGCGCGCGGGCAAAGCGCCATCGTGATCGGGCGCGACGGGCGCCTGTCCGGCCCGGCGCTCGCCGCCGCGCTGGCCGACGGCATACGCGCGGCCGGTGTGGACGTCGTGGACATCGGTTGCGTGCCCACGCCGCTCACCTATTTCGCGGCCTACGACCTCGGCACCATGAGTTGCGTGAGCGTTACCGGCAGCCACAATCCGCCCGAATACAACGGCCTCAAAATGGTGCTCGGCGGCGAAACCCTGTATGGGCCGAAAATCCAGGATTTGCGCCGCCGCATCGAGGAGCGCGACTACACCTCCGGCAGCGGCGGCATGAGCCACGCCGCGGTGGGCGAATCCTACGTGCGCCACATCGCCGCCGACGTGAAGCTGGCGCGGCCCATGAAAATCGTGGTCGATTGCGGCAACGGCGTGGCCGGCAATTACGCCCCGGTGCTGTTCCGCGCCCTGGGTTGCGAGGTGCTGCCGCTGTTCTGCGAGGTGGACGGCAATTTCCCCAACCATCATCCGGATCCGTCCAAGCCCGAAAATCTTGTGGACGTGCAGCGCGCGCTGGCCGAAACCGACGCTGAAATCGGCCTCGCATTCGACGGCGACGGCGACCGCCTGGGTGTGGTCACCAAAGACGGCGAAATCATTTACCCGGACCGCCAGCTCATGCTGTTCGCGGCCGACGTGCTGTCGCGCGTGCCGGGCGGGCAAATCATTTACGACGTGAAATGCACGCGCCTGCTGGCGCCCTGGGTGCGCCGCCACGGTGGCGAGCCCATCATGTGGAACACCGGCCATGCCCTCGTGAAAGCCAAATTGCGCGAAACCGGGGCGCCCCTGGCCGGGGAAATGAGCGGCCACATGTTTTTCAAGGAACGCTGGTTCGGCTTCGACGACGGCCTCTATGCCGGCGCGCGGCTGCTGGAAATCCTGTCAAAAGCCGCGGATGCCGGCGCGGTGCTGAAAAACCTGCCGAATGCCGTAAGCACGCCGGAACTTAATATCAAGATGCAGGAAGGCGAGCCGTTCGCGCTGATCGAAAAACTCAAGAGCGGCGGCAAATTTGCGGGTTCGCTGGAAAAAATCACCATAGACGGCGTGCGCGTGGAATTTGCCGACGGCTTCGGGCTGGCGCGCCCATCCAACACCACGCCGGTGGTCGTGCTGCGCTTCGAAGCCGACGACGCGGCGGCGCTGGCGCGCATCCAGGACGTATTCCGGGCCGAACTGCTGGCTTTGAAGCCGGACCTGGACCTGCCGTTCTGAGGCGCACGGCGCGCCAGGCTGGGCGCGCGGCGCTGGAAATTCGTGGAACCCCTGAACTGCTGCGCAGTCCAGGTAGTTCCTGTGCGCTAAAATTACGCAAGGGCGCGTCGCATTTTCCCGCTGCGGCGCGGCCGCCAATCACTGTTCAGATGGCTGGATCAAGCATGCTCAACCATACCCGTCGAATTTATCGTCCGCTCGCGCGCGCGCTGGCGCTGGGCCTCGTTCTGAGCGCTGCGGCCGCGGCGGCGCGAGCGGATCACTATGAATGCATCGGTGGCGCGACGCTGGTTCCCGCCAAACAACGTTGTTCCGACGGCACGCTGCCGCTGTTCATCGCCGATGCGCCGGCTGCGACTCGGGCCTACCGCGCTGCGCCGCAGGCCGCGGCAAGTTCCGCGGCCAGCCCGGGGACCTTTGCCAAACGTCCAGGTTACGTGGCAGCGCCCAGCAGTCCTCTGGTGGACGATCAGGCCGCTGCGGATCTGGACGCGGACAAGCCGCCCGAAAAAAAATGGTATGAGCATCAGAACATCAGTGCCCCGCTGCCGCTCTATGAACCGCGCCGCCGGGTAATGCGGACTGCCAGCCAAGGTGAATTCCTGCCCGATCCGTATACGCCGTTTCTGCCGCGCGCGTCGTCCAAGGCGAATGAATTCATCAACTTGCAGCGTCCGCCTATGTACAACACGAATATGGCTTCACCGCTGCCGCCTATGGGGCGAAAAGACCCCAACCGCAAGTGGTACGAATATCAGTACTGAGGCGGCAGGCGCCGCCTCACGCTGCGGCACGGGGCCTGCCTGGTCTGGACAATTCCCTTATTTTTCCGGTGGCAGCGCGATCAGAGGCGCGATAAGCGCCAGTACACGCTCCACGGATTCGGCCAATGTCAGGTTGGCCGTTTCCACGGTCAGCCCAGGAGCCAACGGCGCTTCGTAAGGCGCTGAAATCCCCGTGAATTCGGCAATTTCGCCAGCACGCGCGCGCCGATACATGCCTTTCACGTCGCGCCGCTCGCAAATTTCGAGCGGACAGGCGACGAAAATTTCCACGAATCGATCCGGGCCCACTATCTGACGCGCCAATTCGCGGTCTGCCCGCGCCGGCGCAATGAAAGCCGCCAGCGCGATGGTGCCGGCCTCCACGAACAGCTTTGCCATTTCGCCGATGCGGCGCAGGTTTTCGCGCCGGTCGGCCGGCGAAAAACCCAGGTCGCCACAAAGCCCGTGGCGTACGTTGTCGCCGTCGAACACGAAGGTGCGGCGTCCTTCTGCATGCAGGGCCAGTTCCACCGCGTGCGCCAGCGTGGACTTGCCGGCGCCGGACAGCCCGGTAAACCACAGCGCCAGGCCGCGATGGCCGTTTTGCCGCTCGCGCCGCTCGCGCGTGACGGCGGCGCCATGCCAAACGATATTGCGCTCCAAGTGGTCACCCCGGGGGAGTCGGTATTGGACTGTGCGGCGGCGGAAGGCCCGCCTTGCTTCGTTTAACCACGCGCGGCGCAAACGGGCAGGCATTTCAGTCCATTGCGG
>JAEUNN010000156.1 GCA_016791085.1 Rhodocyclaceae bacterium
GCTGCGCCAATTCCTATAAAATCCGTCGGGATTTCACCACCTTACCGGTCCGGTCGAGATGAAGCCCCGCGCACTCGCACTATTTGCAATGCTCTGTTGTGCCGCCTGCGGCACCAAAGGCCCGCTGGAACTACCGCCCAAGCCGCCCGCGGCGGCGCCGGCAAGCGCTCCGGATCATAACAAAGTCACACCCGGCGCGCCTTCCGACGCGCCGCGTTCGAGCCGCTCATGAATTCACTATCCCGCATCGACGGCGTCCTGCATATCGAGCAGGTCGCGCTACCCGAAATTGCCCGCACCTTCGGCACGCCGTGCTATGTATATTCGCGCGCCACGCTGACGGCGGCCCTGCAGGCCTACAAGGAAGCACTGGCCAACAACAATGCGCTGGTGTGTTACGCCGTCAAGGCCAATTCCAACCTGGCCATCCTGTCTCTATTTTCGCGCCTGGGCGCCGGTTTCGACATCGTGTCGCGGGGCGAACTGGCGCGCGTGCTGGCGGCCGGCGGCGACCCCGGCAAAGTGGTGTTTTCCGGCGTAGGCAAAAGCGCGGCCGAACTGCGCGAAGCCCTGTCGCTTGGCATATTGTGCTTCAACGTCGAATCGGAAGCCGAACTCGACCGGCTGGAACAAATCGCCGGCGGACGCCGCAAGCCCGCGCCCATCGCGTTGCGCGTGAATCCGGATGTCGATCCGCGTACGCATCCGTATATTTCCACCGGCCTGCGCAGCAATAAATTCGGCATTCCCATCGACCGGGCGCGGGCGATTTATCGGCGCGCCGCGGCAAGCCCGCAACTGGCCGTGCGTGGGATTGCCTGTCACATCGGATCGCAATTGCTGGATCCGGAACCGGCCGCCGAAGCCGCCGCCAAAGTACTCGCGCTGGTCGACGAACTTGCGTCCGACGGCATAGAACTTAGCCATATCGATCTGGGTGGCGGCATGGGCATACGCTATCTGGATGAACAGGCCCCTTCCGCATCGGCTTACCTGGCGCCCCTGCTGGCCGCAATGGCCGGCCGCAGGGAGCGGCTGCTGCTCGAACCGGGCCGCTCGCTGGTCGGCAATGCCGGACTGCTGCTTACCCGCGTCGAATATCTGAAGCCGGGCGTGGAAAAAAATTTCGCCATCGTCGATGCCGCCATGAATGACCTCATGCGGCCGGCGCTCTATGACGCCTACCACGACATCCTGCCGGTCGAAGCGGCCGCGCACGCGGCCCTGCCCTACGAAATAGTCGGTCCGGTATGCGAAAGCGGCGACTTTCTGGGTCACGCACGCACGCTCGCCATTGCCGGCGGCGATCTGCTGGCCATACTGTCCGCCGGTGCCTATGGCATGACCATGAGTTCCAATTACAACAGCCGCCCGCGCGCCGCCGAAGTGCTGGTCGATGGCACGGCGATGCATCTGGTACGCCGGCGCGAGTCGATTGCCGACCTGTATGCCGCGGAGTCCAGCGTGCCTTGAGTGCCATCGTGCCAATCGCCGCCTATAATCGCTGCAAAGCGCGGCGGCAAACGGCACACCAAGTCGTCATGCATAAAGTGGCAGGGGCGGAACATCCGGCGCGGGCCGGGCAGCAATCAATCAAGTTTGGGCCGTATGTTCCGATGGATAGATACGGCTCCGTATACAAACGAAGCAGCCCGTCACTGGCGAGGAGGACCCATGGCAGATCAAGCTGACTCGAGACCGCAGGCCACGCGGCGCAAGGTAACGGAGGCCGACCGCCGGCGCATCAGCGCGTCCGAACTGTTCCGCACCATGACGCCGGACGAACTCGACCCGCTCCTTCCGCAGTGCAACATCATCGAACTTGAACCCGAAGAAATTTTGCTGCCGGCCGGGCAACACAGCGATACGGTTTATCTGGTTCTGACCGGACGGCTGCAGATACAACCCACCAATCTGGAATTGACCGACTGCCTGGGCATGCCGGGCGGCGGCTTCGTGGGCGAAAAAGGGCTCATAGACGGCGGTTTCACGTTTGCCCAGGTGGTCGCAAGTTCCGCCAGCGCCGTGCTGGAAATTCCGCGCAACGTGGTGTGGGCGATGATAGACACGTCGCGCACGCTGTCGGCGCAAATGCTGCAGCTGCTGGCGCGCCCGGTGCGCCCGCAGGCGGAGGATACGGCGGAAGCCTGGGCACGCAGGCAGGAACGCGAACAGGCGCGCAATCAGGATCCGCTGACCGGCTTGCGCAACCGGCACTGGCTCGAACACGCCTTCCCGGCCGCGCTCGAAGAAGCGCAGAAGCATCACGCGCCGGCCTGCCTCATGATGATAGACATCGACAATTTCGAGCCTTTCCTGCAAAAGCACGGAACGGCGGCGGCCGAAGCCGCCTTGCGCTCGGTGGGCCGCGCGCTGGCCAGCCGCATGCGCGGCCACGACCTTCTGGCGCGTTATGGCGACGATGAATTTGCGCTGCTGGCCCCCCTGTGCGACGTGCGCGGCGGCCGCGCTGCGGCCGAGCGCCTGCGTGCCGCGGTCGCGGCATGGCGCATTTCGGGCGACGGCGGGGAAGAATTGCCGGGCCTCACGGTTTCCATCGGGGTGGCCGAAGCCGATCCGCACGACTGGCTACTCACCCTGGTCGTGCGCGCCGGCGAAGCGCTGCGACGGGCCAAGCGCGGCGGCCGCAACCGCATCGAGTGGGAAGCCGGCGACGGCGCCGGTAGCTGATTGCCTCCACAACCGCTCGCGTCCCGGCCGGCCAGGCGAGAGCGCAAGCGCGTTTGCCCTGGTCCGGCCGGCCCGCCGGTTACGACAGATTTCTGCCCCTCCCCGACGGGCCGGCGCCGGCGCGATAATGCGCGCATGGTGTGGAACGCGCCGGTGCCCCGGCGCCCTGCGCAGGAGATGGCCGGACATGAAACCCCAGCGCGCAGAAACAGCCGATGCAGCGGGTGTGCGTCTCGACCTGTGGCTGCTTGCGGCGCGGTTTTTCAAACATCGCAGCGAAGCCGCCGCGGCGGCCGACGGCGGCAAGATACAGGTCAACGGCCTGCGCGCCAAACCGGCAAAAACCGTGGTTCCCGGCGACCGGCTGGACATCACGCTGGCAGGCGGCACGGTGAACGTGATCGTGCGCGCGCTGGAACGCCGCCGCGGCTCGGCACAGCTTGCGCGCACCTTGTACGAAGAAACGCCGGAAAGCTGCGCGCGCCGCGAAGCACTGCGTGAAGAACGCCGGCTGGCGGCCGACCCGGCTGCCGGATTGCACGGCCGGCCCTCGAAAAACCTGCGCCGGGCGCTGGAAAAATTCCGCCGCGGCACGTAAGGCGGCATCGCTCCGCGCTGGCGCCACAACGCGTACCGCAGCGCAACACTTGAAATTTGCTGCGCCCGACGCAACTGATCGTGAAGCTCCCGGTCTCGCCACCATCACGCCCGGACACCATTCGAAAGTTTGCAATGAATGCCCCCACCCCCCAGGTGATCGATACGGCCACACTCGATGCGGCAGCATCGTCCTGCGCGCTGCGCCACAAGCTTGACGTACGCGGCATGACCTGCGCGGCCTGCGTAACGCGCCTGGAACGTGTGCTGCAGCGCGTGCCCGGCGTGGAGGCGGCACAGGTCAATCTGGCCAACGAGTCCGCCACCGTCGATGCCGCGCCCGGCACCGCCGTGGAAAGCATCGTGAAGGCCGTGCGCCAGGCCGGTTTCGACGTGGCCATGCACAGCCTCGATCTGCACATCGAAGGCATGAGTTGCGCATCCTGCGTAGGCCGCGTCGAAAAGGCGCTGGCGGCGGTGCCCGGCGTGAGCGCCGTGACCGTCAATCTGGCCACCGAACAGGCGCGCGTGGAATCCGCGGCGGCGGTAAGTCAGGAAACGCTCATCGGCGCCGTGCGCCGCGCCGGCTACGACGCCGCGCCCCTGCAGATTGCTGCAGCACCGGCGCAAGCGCCGCGCCGCGACTGGCTGCCGGTGCTGTCCGGCGCCATCCTGTCGGCGCCGCTCCTGCTGCCCATGCTGGCCATGCCCATGGGCGTGCATTTCATGTTGCCGGGATGGGTGCAATGGCTGCTGGCCACGCCGGTGCAGTTTCTGCTCGGCGCGCGCTTCTACCGTTCCGGCTGGAAAGCCCTGCGCGCCGGCACCGGCAACATGGACTTGCTGGTCGCGCTCGGCACCAGCGCGGCATACGGCTTGTCGATCTATCTGCTGCTGCAGGACAGCGCCACCCAGCACCTGTATTTCGAAGCCGCGGCGGTCGTGATCACCCTGGTACTTTTGGGCAAGTGGCTGGAAGCGCGCGCCAAGCGCCGCACCACGGCGGCGATAGGCGCGCTGCAGGCATTGCGGCCGGAATTTGCGCGCCTGCGCGGTGCGGGCGGCGAGCGCGAAGTGCCGATTGCGCAACTGGCGGTGGGCGACGTGATCGTGGTACGCCCCGGCGAACGCATCGCGGCCGACGGCGAAGTCATCGAGGGCGCCAGCGAAGTGGACGAATCGCTGCTGAGCGGCGAAGCCGCGCCCCAGCCCAAAGCGCCGGGCGACACGGTCACCGGTGCGTCGATCAATGGCAGCGGGCTCATCGCCGTGCGCGTCGGCGCGGTCGGCACGCAGTCGCGCCTTGCGCGCATCATAGAACTGGTGGAAACCGCGCAGGCCCGCAAGGCGCCGATACAGCGCCTGGTGGACCAGGTGAGCGCGATATTCGTGCCGGTGGTCATCGCGATCGCGCTATTGACGCTATTCGGCTGGGTGCTTGCCGGCGCGCCCTGGGAACAGGCCGTGCTCAACGCCGTGGCGGTACTGGTCATCGCCTGCCCCTGTGCGCTCGGGCTGGCGACCCCGGCCGCCATCATGGCCGGCACCGGCGTTGCGGCGCGCCAGGGCATATTGATCAAGGACGCGGAAGCGCTGGAAATTGCCCACGCCGTGCGCATCGTGGCCTTCGACAAAACCGGCACGCTCACCGTCGGCCATCCGGTCCTGCTGGCCTGCCAGGCGGCCCAGGGCGAACACACGGCGGCACTCGCGCTGGCCGCCGCGCTGCAGGCCGGCAGCGAACACGCGCTCGCCAAAGCCGTGCGCGACGCGGCAGCCGCGCAGGGCCTGGTCGCCGCGCCGGCGGCAGAATTGCAGGCCGTGCCGGGCCGCGGCGTACGCGCCACCGTGGCGGGGCGTCAGTTGGCCTTGGGCAGCACGCGCTGGATGCAGGAACTGGGCGTCGATACCGCCACGCTCGCCACAGGCGCGGAGCAATTTCAGGCCGCCGGGCATACCGTGTCCTGGCTCGCCGAATTCACGCCGCAGCCGCGCCTGCTGGCGTTTCTGGCTTTCGGCGACCGTTTGCGCCCGGAAGCCGCCGCAGCGGTGCATCAACTCGCCGCGGCCGGAATCGGCGCGGTACTGGTGACCGGCGACAACCGGCTCGCCGCCGCCGCCGTGGCGCGCGAACTGGGCATACAGGACGTGCGCGCCGAAGTGCTACCGGAGGGCAAGGCCGAAACGGTGCAGGCGCTCAAATCGGGCGGCCTGCGCGTCGCCATGGTGGGCGACGGCATCAACGACGCACCCGCCCTGGCGGCTGCCGACGTCGGCATCGCCATGGGCGGCGGCACCGACGTGGCCATGCAGGCGGCCGGCATCACCCTGATGCGCGCCGACCCGCGCCTGGTGGCCGACGCCATTGCCATATCGCGCCACACCACCCGCAAAATTCGCCAGAACCTGTTCTGGGCCATGATTTACAACGTGGTCGGTATACCGCTCGCGGCGGCCGGGCTGTTGAACCCGGTAGTAGCCGGCGCCGCGATGGCGTTTTCCAGCGTGAGCGTGGTCACCAATGCGCTCACCCTGACGCGCTGGCGGGCCACCGCCACCGGCGCCGCGCAGCGCCCGCGGGCGACTGCGTAATCCGCCATGGAAGATTTGAGCCAATTGCTGCGCGAGTGGGGTCCGCTCGCGGTATTTTGCGTGGTGCTTATCGAACAACTGGGTGCGCCGCTCCCTACCCTGCCCCTGCTGTTGCTGGCCGGCGCCCTGGCCGGCAACGCCGGGCGCCTGGGCGGCCATGAAATTCTGGCCGCGACGGCCGGCTCGCTGGTCGGCGCCTGGGTATGGTTTCTGCTCGGCCGGCGTTATGGCGGCCGCGTGCTGGGCCTGCTCTGCAAGGTTTCCCTGTCGCCGGATGCCTGCGTGCGCCAGACCGAACTGGCGTTTGAAAAGCGCGGCCCGCTGGCATTGGTGATCGCCCGCTTCGTGCCGGGATTGGCCCTGCTGGCGCCGCCCGTGGCGGGCGGCGTGGGCATGAGCAATGGCGCCTTCGCCGCCTGGCAGGGGCTGGCCGCCATGCTCTACGCCGTCGCCGGCATAGGCGGCGGGGTGCTGTTTTACGAACAGTTCAATGTCGCACTCGACTGGTTTTCCCGTCACCTGGGCTGGAGTGCAGGCATCGTGCTCGCGGTGGTCGCGCTCATGGTCGCCTTGCGTTACGCCAAACGCGTGTCGGGACGCAAAATCCGCCGCATGACGCCGCAACAACTGGCCCATGCGCTGGCCTCCAAGGACCCGCCTCTGGTGCTCGATGCACGCAGCATGCTGTCGCGCAAAACCGACGCGCGCAGCCTGCCGGGCGCAATGGCGGTCGATCTGGACGACAGCTCGGCCATAGACGCGCTGCCGGCCGGGCGCCGTTTCATCACCTATTGCGCCTGCCCCAACGACGCCTCCGCGGTGGAACTGGCGCGCCGCATGCAACGCGCCGGCCGCCGCAAAGTGTCGGTACTGCAGGGCGGGCTGGATGGCTGGACGGCCTGGAAGGGCGACTGAAGCCGGCACCGGCGCAAGCGGCCGGCATGGCCAGCGCGCGCGGCCGCGCGGCATGAACGCCTCAGGCTGCACCTTGTCCATCCTTTACCTGCCGCCGCTGCGCGCAAACTAAACGCCGACGTGGCGCGCGCGGCGGTCTGATACAATTTCCGCGTCGCAACCGGGTCCGCAACATGGCGCAAGTCAATAAGCTAATTCTGGCCGTCGCGCTGTCGCTGGGTGCGAGCGCGGCGTTCGCGCAATTCAGGCAACAGCCGCCCGATCTGCAACCCGTCCCCGAACCGCCGCCGGCGCCTGCCGACTATCAGGCGCCGGAACCCCCCGGCGCCACGGCCGAACCGGAAGTAACCATCATCCAGCGCGGCCGCGACAAGGTCGAGGAATATCGCATGAACGGCCGCCTCTACATGGTCAAGGTGACGCCCGCGCACGGCGTGCCCTATGTGCTGGTCGATGAAGACGGCACCGGCAACATGATACGTCGCGACGGTATCGATTCCGGCCTGCGCGTGCCCATGTGGACCTTGCGCCGTTTCTGACAGCATGGCCGTTTTCACGCCCGTCAGCCCGGACGAACTGCGTGCCTGGCTCAAGAACTATTCGGTAGGCGCCCTGCTCGAGTTGCAGGGCATCGCCTCCGGCATCGAAAACACCAATTTTTTTGTGAGTACCACGCACGGCCCCAATGGCGGGCGTTTCGTGCTCACGCTGTTTGAAAAGCTGTCGCGTTCCGAACTGGCGTTCTATGTGCACCTGATGTCGCACCTGGCGCGCCACGGCATACCCTGTCCGGCGCCCATCGTGGACCGCGACAACGAAATCCTCGGCTCCTTGAACGGCAAACCGGCGGCGCTGGTCACGCGGCTCACCGGCCATTCCGTGCTGGAACCCGGCGTCGACCATTGCGCGGCCATAGGCGCCATGCTGGCCGACATGCACATTGCCGGCCAGTCTTACGGGCGCCGGCTGGACAACCCGCGCGGCGCCGTGTGGCGCGCCGACACCGCGCCCCAGGTATTGCCCTACCTGCCCGGCGACGAGCAGGAATTGCTGCGTGAAGAAATTGCCTTCCAGGCCGCGCAGTGCTTCGGCGAACTGCCGCAGGGCGTGATCCACGCCGACCTGTTCCGCGACAACTGCCTGTTCGAGGAAAATGGCGGCCCGCCGCGCGTGGGCGGCATCATCGATTTTTATTTCGCCGGCAACGACGCGCTGCTGTTCGACGTCGCCGTGACCTTGAACGACTGGTGCTCCGACGCTGGCGGAGAATTGCTGGCCGAGTCGGCCCAGGCCCTGCTCGCGGCCTATCACGCCGTGCGCCCGCTCAATGCCGCGGAACAACAGGCCTGGCCCGCCATGCTGCGCGCCGCCGCGCTGCGTTTCTGGCTGTCGCGGCTATACGACTACCACCTGCCGCGCCCCGGCGAAATCGTGCACAAGCACGACCCGCGGCGTTTTCGCGACGTGCTGAGGCGGCGCATCGCAGCCGGCTCGGACCTGCCCTGGGTTTGACCATGTCCGACACGGGCATGCCGCGTCCATCGTTTCCGGTGCCGGCCAAGCTGGGTGAATTCCGCCACGGCCTGCCCAGCGAGGCGGCGTTGCGCTGGCTGGCCGCCGGCTGGCGCATGTATTTGCAGGAACCGCTGCTGTGGGTGGTCGCCACGTTCATCTTTCTGCTTGCCTGGTGGCTGGTGAGCCTGGTGCCGCTGGCCGGCCCTATCGCGCTGAATCTGTTCATGCCGGTGCTCGCGGCCGGCTGGCTTACCGCCTGCCGCCGCGTGGATGAAGGCGGGCCGCTCAAACTGGTGCAACTGACCGAAGGGTTCCGCCATGCCTTGTCCGGCCTGGTGCTGCTGGGCGTGGCGGCCATCGCCAGCGGACTGGTGATATTGCTGCTCGCCACGCCCATCCTGGGCCTGGGTGTATGGACCGGCATGATGAGCCGCGGCGCGGCCGGCGCCGGGGCCGCGGCCGGCAGTTTCCTGGTCGGACTGGTCGTGTTGCTGGTATTGGCCGCGCCGGTGCTCATGGCGCTGTGGTTCGCGCCAGCGCTGGTCATGCTGCAGGGACGCGGCCCGCTGGCGGCGCTGCTGCTCAGCCTGCGCGCCTGGCTTGCCAATCCGGCCCCGCTGGGCCTGTTCCTGGTCATGCTGATCGCGCTCTGGATATTCGCCACCCTGCCGGCCGGGCTGGGTCTGCTGGTTTTCATACCCGTCGCCGCGGGCGCACATTACGCGTCCTTCCGCGAACTTTTTCACCCCGCCTGATCCATGCAGGCTTACCGCACACCGGCGCGCCATGGCTGGCTGTGGATTAGCGGGGGGTTTGCGCTGTTCAGACGCAATCCGGCAGCACTCACCTTCCTGGTGTTCAGCTGTTCGTTCCTGGTACTTGCGACGAGCGCCTTGCCGGCGATCGGACCTATCCTGGCCGGGCTGGTCATCCCCGCCCTGTCGCAGGGGGTCATGAGCGGCTGCCGGCTCATAGACCGCCGCCAGCCGGTGCCCATGGATACGGTGTTTTCCGGCTTCCGCACCAACGCCGCGCAATTGCTGCTGCTGGGCCTCATCAACGTCGTCGTGGCGCTGGGACTGGAAACGGTGAGTGCGCTCATGAACCCCGAACCGCCACAGGAAATCGTGGAGCCTGAGGCCAAGCCGCAGAACGGCACCGACGCAGGCCGGACCGAGCCCATGCCTCCCGAAGTCGTGCTCGCGCAAAAACTTGGCGAAGGCCTGCACCCGATTACGCTGCTGTACATTCCGGTGCGCATGGCGTTCTGGTTTGCACCGCTATTGGTGGCCTGGCATGGCATGGATGCGACCAAGGCGCTGTTTTTCAGTTTCGTGGGCTGCTGGCGCAACTGGCGCGCCTTGCTCATATTCGTGCTGGCGGCACTCGGCCTGGCCATCATGCTGCCGCTGGCGGCGGTGCTGGCGGTAAGTGCGGTGTCGCTCACGCTGGGGCGTACGGTGGGCGCCATGCTCATCATTCCGTTCGCCTTCGTGCTGATACCTTCGCTGTTCGCGAGCTACTACATAGCCTACCGCGACGTGTATCACGAACATGCGACCTGAACCGCTGGGCGTGTTCGGCGGCACCTTCGACCCGGTGCATGTCGGTCACCTGCGGCTGGCTGAAGAAGCCGCCGAAACCCTGCAACTGGAACGCGTGGCGTGGATTCCGGCCGGCCGCCCGCCGCATCGCGGTGCGCCGGCGACCGCCGCCGCACACCGACTGGCCATGGTGCAACGGGCCATTGCCGACAACCCCCGCTTCGTGCTCGATGACGCCGAAGTACGCGCCGATGCGCCGAGCTATAGCGTACTCACGCTGGCGCGCCTGCGCGCCGCCCATGGTCCGGAGCGCCCGCTCGTGCTGCTGCTGGGTGCCGACGCCTGGGCCGGGCTGGCCGGCTGGCACCGCTGGCAGGAAATATTCGAACTGGCCCACATCGCCGTGGCCAGCCGCCCCGGCCTCGCGCCGGCGCAGCTCGCGCCGCAACTGGAACGCGAATTGCGTG